>DIYE01000115.1 GCA_002428885.1 Alphaproteobacteria bacterium UBA6062 | reverse complement strand
TGTCAGGATCCTCACGCAGGCAGCAGCGGCCCCCACCGCGCCGATGGTGGAGGTGGCGTGCCAGCCGGCAGCATAGTGAGCGGGGATCATATACCGGCCGAGCCAGGCCTGTATCTCAAGTCCTACAATATAGGCATCCAAAAGTTGGTCACCCGACGCACCTACTTCTTCTCCCAAAGAGAGAAGGGAAGGTACCAGAACCGCAGATGCGTGGGTGACCGCAGGGAGAAAATTATCGTCATAATCCAGAGCGTGAGCGGCCGTGCCGTTCAATAAGGCCGCATTTTCCGCAGACAGGGTTTCATGATGCCCGACGGCAGAACACATGCCCTGACCCGAATATCGCAGGGCCTCAAACACATGCCGGGTGGAGGGTTCATGAGCCGCTGCAAGCATACAGGCGATCGTATCAATAAAGGCGGCCCTTGCCCTTTCCTGCGCGAGAGGATCTGCAATCGCGGGGACTTCCGCGATCCAGTCGGCAAGAGCCCGGGCACTGCCATTTTCCGGAAGGTCGGTCAGCATCAGGCAAACGCCTCCCGGGTCAGTTCTTTAGCCAGGGCCTGCATGAAGAGATCGCAGCGTTCCAATTCGGAAAGACTGATGAATTCGTCCGGCTGATGAGCCTGTGCAATATTGCCGGGTCCACAGACAACACTGGAAAATCCGGCTTGCTGAAAAAGACCGGCTTCTGTGCCGTAATTAACGGCCAGGTCATCGTTAGAACCGGTCAGTTTACGGGCGAGTTCAACCGCATCCGCAGCACTGTCCGCTTGAAAAGCAGGATAGGAAACCAGCCGTTTGCATTCTGCCCCGGCTGCCGGATTAACGGCGGCCATGGGATGATTGGCTTTTTCCTGGATGAGAAGGGGAAGGGTTTCCGTGAAAGGTGTATGGTCTGTTCCCGGCGGAAAGCGGCATTCCACATCAAAATGGCATTCCTCTGCGACAATATTCACGGCCTTGCCCCCGGAAATTGTGCCGATATTGAGGGTCGGATGGGGAAAGGCAAAACGATCGTCAGCCGTTGTCTGCTGACGGATAGCGGTTTCCAGATCATTGATCCGGTTAATAATGTCACCGGCATAGGCAATGGCATTCACCCCTTTCGGAGATAAGGACGAATGCATGGGCGTTCCGTGAAAGCGACACCGGAAAACCTGTTTGCCGGTATGAGCCGTTACGGGCTTCATGGAAGACGGCTCACCGATAATACAGGCCCGGACCGGCACGCCCCGCTCGGTCAGGACATCCAGAAGAGAGCCGACACCCGCGCAGCCTACTTCCTCGTCATAGGAGAAGGCGAAACAAATGCTATGCTCTGTCTCTCGTTCAAGAAAAGTCGGTAGGGCGGCGAGGGCAGACGCGATAAAGCCCTTCATATCACAGGTGCCGCGGCCAAACGCTTTACCGTCTTTAACCGTCAGACTGAAGGGCGGGTGTGTCCAGTTCTGGCCGTCTACGGGAACCACGTCCGTGTGACCGGACAGGACGATGGCCGGGCGATTTCCGGATCCCGTAAACGCCAGCAGGTTGGCTTTTTGCTCATGCCGGTCGTAGATAATCTCGGATTGAATGTCATAGGAGGCGAGATAGGAGACTATATAGTCGATAAGGTCCAGGTTGGATCTGAAACTGGTTGTGTCAAACCCCACCAGATCCTTCAAAATATCGAGCGTATTGCGCGAATGTCTCGTCATCTTTTAAACCGTCCAAGTTAATATCGACAACCTGCCTAAACTATGGATAGAATATTAATTAAATTAGAGTTTTTGAATTTAGTAACTCTGATTTAGAGTTTAGAAAATCTAACGGCAGATACCTGATAGCAGGAACAGATGATAGAAAAGCGGACATTGGCGTGACGGAACAGCTTCCTCCCCTTAACGCCCTCCGGTCGTTTGAAATGGCTGGTCGGCATCTGAATATTGCCCGTGCGGCTCAGGAGATGGGCGTTTCATCGGGAGCGATCAGCCAGCAGGTCCATGCGCTGGAAAAATGGATCGGCTGCCGACTGTTCCAGCGGAGTAACCGAGGCCTGTCCTTTACGGAAGCAGGAGCCCTCTATTATGAGGCCATCGCAGGGGCGATGGATGATATCCGGCAGGCAACGCGGACGGTCGGCAGGCCGGAAATCCGTCAAAGCCTGATCATTTCCGTGACGGCGTCGTTTGCCATGAAATTCCTGCTGCCGCGTCTGGCCGAATTCAGGGACTTGTGGCCGGATCTGGATATTTCCGTTTCTACCGTCGAGCTGATCAGTGAATTTCACCCCTCCGACGGAGATGTAGGGATCCGTTATGGTCTTGCGCATCAGGGCAGCCTGTGGACCCGGGAAATCCTCCGGGATGAACTGATGCTGGTCGCCAGCCCGACATTGCTGGAAAAGGCCGAGGAAGCTTTCGAGATCGGTGCAATCAGTAAATTTCCTCTCCTGATGGACCGGCATCCGGCTGTGATCCAGGATTATCCCTCCTGGCAGGAATATCTGAAACGTCAGGGTGTCCCTGATACAGGCCGGCTCACTATCCGCGACTTTTCACAGCAATGGATGGTCATCGAAGCCGCTGTAAACGGGGAAGGTGTCGCTCTTGCCAAACGCTGTCTGGTCCAGAATGATTTGGCTTCCGGCAAGCTTGTTACCCTCAGCCGTGAAGAGCTTAAACTAAAATCGGGCTACTATTTCCTGGCTTTGCCGGAAAACGCGAATGATCCTGTGATCCGGAGTTTCCAGCGATGGCTGGAGGAGGTGGCGGGAGATGTTGAATGAAGTCCATGAAAAGGAAAGACCCGCCGAAGCGGATCTTTGGTTGGATGAGCTCGTCTGATGTTATCTTCAGAACCACGCCGCTCCTATTCATCATCGAGAAGATGCATGGGGCGATACTCGTTCGCCTCAAACATCTTCAACTGATTTTGGGTCCAGTCTCCCCATTTTTTGGTTTTTGGAGTATCAGCATATTGGCCTCGATATTCGCGAATACCCGGTGAACTTACGTTTTTACCGTCAATTCTGTTCTGATAAAGCGCTGCGGCTATGTTCAATGCGCCGCGGTTGCGGAAATGTCGAACGCGAAGATTTTCAGGCCGAAAACCTATATGTGTATCATTTGCCGCAAGGGTGTTGGAAAGGCCGGAGTATGTGGCGGCCTCTGCCGCAAGGTAATCGGACAGGGCATTCCAATCCTCATTCCGTTCAGCTATTACTTTAGCCGCGGCCAGATTCTCCAGCATAACTTCCTTAAGAGGGAGACGTTTAGCCAGATCCATTTGAGCGCCATCATACTGGTATGGAGGGAAAACATTTTCCATAGAGAAAGCTTCGCCAAAATATGCGTGCAAGGCCTGCAGCATAATACGGCTGCCCAATCGGATATTGTCACTTGTTTCCACTGTATTTCTATTATCTATTTTCGCTTGTTTGAGTTTCATTTGCCCCTTGTTCAGGCTGTCAAACAAACGCTGTTCTCCGCCGCCGGCGATCGCATGCCTGAAGGTGGCATTCATGGATTCTAGCCAGTGATAAAAGAGAACATGGCCCTTATGTAAACTTCTGGCGTCATCACCTTTATAGTCACCCCGCATGCCGTCCCATTTCAGAATCAAGTTCAGTTCCTTACTTGGGTTGGTGTTTCTCAATTGCTCCAGAAAGGGACGGAAGGCCTGGTAGTTGACATCCAGTCTCTGCAAGAAGCCGTTAAACTCGGTTATCTCATTGAGTTGCCAGGGATCCGGTTTTCCTCTTAGGGCTTTTTCGATGATAAAGACACGATCGTAAGGTGTGTAGGCGTCAAAATCGAGATCGGTATCAGGCATGTTAATAAAGGGTTTTTGATTCCAGTTTGCGATAAAGCCGTGCCTCTTGGCCATTTGGAGCTTGTGAAAGGCGACTTCATCTGACCAGCCTTTATGAGGCGGCAACGGTGCCGGCAGACGGGGATCGTATGACGGGTAGTAGTTCCATTGAGTGGCATCTTCGCCCTCAACCGTCATACCATGTTTTACAGGAAGGGCTCCCGTGAGTCGGTAACCGATTGTTCCATCATTATGGGCAGCAGACAGGTTAAAATTCGCTGCGACGCCGTCCAAATGTCGATTCCAGTCGACATGGCTTCGAGCCTGGGTTGCCTGTAACCAGTTGTGGAGAGTGCTTGCTGTCAGTCCTTGCCAATTGTAGCGCATGATGTAGGCGGTACCGGCTTTTTTATCAGACGTTTCGTCAACGGTCAGGACCGGCCAGCCGGAATCCTTATAAGTGAACATATTGACCAGTTGTTTGCCAAACGCCCTGGTATTTTCAGTTGCGACATTAAAGAATGTGCGGGCATCATCTGGATCACCAAGAACCGGATTGAGAGGATCGCTGCCATGAAACCACTGAGGTTTTTCTGCTGTACCGCGATTTTCAACATTCACACAAAAGACGTCGGCAACATCTATATTCCCGGCTGTTAGCCCAAAAGCCATGGTTCCATTGTGCCCTTGCCAGAAATTCAAGCTACCGATATAGGCATTGCCGGCAAACCGGAAGTTAGGTGACTTCAGAGCTACCTGATAGGTATGGCTGGGATCAAGGGCGGTAATTTGTGGGCCGTTATAAATCAGGCTATTGGGTATGTGTTTAGGGCCTTCCCGTTCCTGCGGTTGGGAAATAACCCACCAGTTGCTGGCGTTTCTTGGAAAAGAGGCTTTGCTCATATCTCCAGCCGCAAGGATTGTTGCTTCAGAAACGGACTTGTGAAATCCCTTGATGTTATGTATGGCGCACCCATTGAGAAGGCGCGGGGAGCCCTCTTGTTGCTCGCGAATAGAACCGACCAGCTTTTCATGATAATCAAAGGCTTTTCTTGCAGCCTTTAATCGATGATTGTTTGCCGAGGTTTCCCGGTGTATGGCCTGTGATAGATAAGGTCCTGCCGGGTAAGTGGTTTTAGCATTTGGATTCAGTGACCATTTGACGGTGTTGAAAATGCGACCCGCAATAGAAGAATCTCCGTGGCTATTCAGAAGATCATTTAGAAGCTGGAGGTTTTTCATTTCAGTGTTACGCAAGGAAAATTCATGCATCACCCGCAGATGAAAAAGGGCCAGACTGTCTATTGCATCCCAGGGGCGATAGTCCTGATTGTTAGGGGACGGTAGGCGTCGCTCTGTGTATATTTTTCCAATGAACTCTTCTTCGCGTTGATCGGAGGACTTTGTTTCATTCTCTATGATTTTCCCAAAATCTTCCGGTGTGATATTACACGAATGTTTTGCACCCAGGCTGAAAGCCAGTCGCTTGTATGCTTCAATCCCCGCAGCAAAGCAATTGAGAGCTTCGTATGTTGAGGCGCTCTTTTCGACGTTCAATCCGTTATATTGTGCTTCAAGATTCTGTCGTAGTCCCGGGAATAAATGCAAACGACGCCAGTTGCGGGTTCTTTGAGGATCCGGAACCGTAGGATCGGCTGCCGTCGGCAATATCCCATAGGCCTCCTGTCTCAATACTTCTAATTGCAAGAGCCGGTCACGGGCCTGAGCAAACCCAAAGGCGAACCACATTTCTGCATCTGTTGTCGCTTCGATCTTTGGGACGCCATATTCATCCCGCTCAATCGTTACCCCGGCGCTCGCAGGTGCTGTAAAGCCCAGCAGTGTGGCAAAGGCTGCGCCAGCCAGCAGGCTGGATCTTAGTCGGTTCTTTTTCATAAATTCACCTAATAATTGTAAAACTTGTATAAATTCAATTATAGGTTTTTAATATTTTTCAAGGCAGATGCATTCGGCTGCATGGAAAAGGTGTATTTTTCTCACAAAGCTGATCGGGAAGGCGTTAAGCGCGCAATGGGTTCCCGGATGTGGTGTCCGGGGATTCTCAGTTCGAGTTTATGAAGAGGTTTCCCACTATGCGTTTGCTATATTCCTCGCGTCACTCCTTCACATCCGTCGCCCGGGCTTCGCTGACGTCGCTCATGTTGACGGGGTTGGTTACCGGTGCGGCACAAGCCAATGTCGGTTCTACTAAAACGACGACTGTTTTGGATTTCAGTCTTGAGACGCTTTTGACCGCCAAGGATAAAGATCCATGGAATCTGACATCATTGGGTCTGTTGAAAAAACCGGTAAAATCGGATTTGAACGTGCCTGAAAATGCGCGGATAGCGCCTCAACCAGATGCTCCTTTTTACTTGTCTGTAGATGGATATAAAGGGGTGCCCGTAGTGCGATATCCCATTCTTGTGGCTCCTGGTACAAATGGCATGCAGCCGGATTTATCTTTGCAGATCGGGGGCGCGTTAGGGGCAGATGCGGCAGGTTTTGGAGCCCGGCTAACCGTGCCGCAAAGCATTGAAACCTGCGCGGAG
>DIYE01000334.1 GCA_002428885.1 Alphaproteobacteria bacterium UBA6062 | reverse complement strand
GACGCGCCGGGACGCCCGCCGCTGAGATGTCCGCTTGGCGGTTTTGAAAGGTTAAAGGCTGGTCGCGCCCTGCTCCTCGTCGAAACCGGAGAAGGAGGCCGTCCGGAGACAGTCCGCTACCATGCCGGACTTGGCAGTTTCGAGTTTAGCTACGGACGGGAAAGACTGATCGTCAATTGCGGGGCTCATCCGGATAGAGCCTCTCACTGGGGTAAAGCCCTGGCTTCCACGGCGGCTCACTCCACCTTATCCGTTGCAGACAAAAATGCGGTCTTTCCAAAACCGTCCCACCGGGAAGAAAAGGATCCAACCGCAGTTTCCAGTCACGAGGAAGGCGGCAATCTCTGGCTGGATCTTACCAATACAGGCTACCGTCAGTCCCTCGGCATTATCCACACAAGGCGATTGTTTCTGGAGAGTACGGGAGAGACTTTACGCGGTGAAGATACCGTCTCTGTACAGGGCAGATCCGGCAAAGAGACGAATTTCGATATCCGCTTCCATCTGCACCCTGATCTCAGCGTTTCAAAGAGTATGGGGGGGCGCAAATTACTGATCCGCACACCGGGCGGCACCGGCTGGCAGTTCCTCAGCAGCTTGGCGGAAACCGAGTTAGAGGAAAGCGTCTATTGCGGCCATACCGGAGAACAGCGCAAATCCTGGCAGATCGTCCTCAAAGGCCGGGTACACGGAGATGAGCAACTCAGCCTGAAATGGGCATTTCGCCTTCTGGGAGACGGGGAAGAAAAAACGCCTGCAGAGAGCTCTAAAGCTGCCAGCGCCTGATTCCGTTCGAGAATACCTGATCCCGCCAAATCCCTTTGACATCAGCCAGCAAACCATTTTCGGTCATCAGCCCTTCGACAGCAGCTGGAGACAGGTCTTTATATACTGCGTGGGCAACCGCTCCCAAAACGGCATCATACCCATGCAGGTTATTCAGATTCTCTTTGAGATCTATATCGAAAAACTGACTGGCTTCAGCAGGATCCGCCATAGGATCATGAACATCTACCTCATGCCCAAGTGATTTAAAGCCGCTAATAATATCCGTAATCTTGGTGTTCCTGAGATCCGGTACATTTTCTTTAAAAGTCAGTCCCAGAACAAGAACGCGGCTATGCGGCTGAAGCTGCTCACCGACGCTGTTCGCAATAAAGGAACCCATGGATTCGTTTATACGGCGACCTGTCAGAATCAAATCCGGATCATGGCCTAGCTCGGCTGCTCTGTGTGCTAAATAGAAGGGATCAATGCCAATGCAATGCCCCCCAACGAGACCGGGGGTAAAGTTGAGAAAATTCCATTTGGTACCGGCTGTTTCCAATACGTCATAAGCCGAAATACCAATTTTCTGAAAAATCATCGTCGCTTCATTAACAAACGCAATATTAATATCACGCTGGGCATTTTCGATAACTTTGGCCGCTTCTGCCGTTTTGATGTTCCGCGCCCGGAACGTTCCGCCTGTCGTGGCGGCACCATACATTTCTGCCAGAGCGTCTGTCACGGCATCCGTCTGGCCAGCGACGACTTTAATAATTTTATCAACCGTATGCACTTTATCACCAGGGTTGATCCGTTCGGGAGAATATCCAAGGAAGAAATCGACACCGCATTCAAGACCGGATACTTCAGCCAGCAGTGGTCCGCATATATCTTCAGTCACTCCTGGATAAACAGTACTTTCTACGACAACAATTGCCCCCTTTTTCAGCACTGGTCCAACAGCTCTACAGGCTGATTTAAGAGGGTTTAAGTCAGGTTTATCTTCTGTATCTACCGGAGTGGGCACCGTCACGATATGAATATCAGCATCTGACGTTTCAGAAATGTCAGTCGTAAAAGACATGCTGCTGGCCCGTAAGGCTGGCGTATCGATCTCGAAAGTCCGATCATACCCCCTCTTCAGTTCGGAAACCCTTTCTTCACTGATATCAAATCCTACAACGTCAAATCGACGAGCAAGGGCAACTGCAAGCGGCAGACCAACATAGCCCAGACCAACGACAGAAATGACACAGTTATGACTAAGGATAGAACCGGAAGCCGTTCCGGATGCATTATCTAAGGACATTAAGAGTTCCCTGACTGAATTTAATCGGCTCTAGGTAGACGTGTTAGAACCCTATTGTCAACAATTCAGCCAGGCGACTAAGATCTCAACTTGCTAGATGTTGCCGAAATCCCCACTGCGACCGGCACCGTCGCGAAAGCGGCCGGCCCCGGCAGCCCCTTCATTGTAAACGGCCTGCGCGCCGTTGAACCATTCGTTTTTCAGCGCCTCGCGAACAGGTAATCCGCGGTTTTCAATGATGGACCGGCGATCCGCCAGAACCGCTTGCTGTGGGAAACGGGCAATGTCGCGAGCCATTTCTTCCGCCGCTGCTCTCGCATCTCCTTCCGGCACAACCTTCTCACAAAGACCGATCTGATAACATTCATCGGCCGGAACCTTGCGGCCCGTCATGGTGATCTCTAGAGCCTTGCCCTGCCCGACCAGGCGCGGCAAGCGCACCGTCCCACCATCCAGAAGAGGAATACCCCATCGACGGCAGTAAACCCCGAGATAGGCACTTTCCGCCATCACCCGGACATCGCACCACAAAGCCAGCTCCATTCCTCCGGCAACCGCCGGTCCTTCAATTGCCGCAATAACCGGCTTTGACAGCTCCATGCGGGATGGCCCGAGAGGCCCTCTCGGCGCCGGGGCTGATCCAACGGGGAAAGCAAGATCTTCGATCAGTTCTTTCTGGAATTTATCCCGGTCTGTCAGCGTGGAGCCGTATTTCAGGTCCCAACCGGCACAAAAGGCGCCGCCTTTACCCCAGAAAACAGCAACTTTCGCATCAGGATTTTGATCAAATTCCTCAAAAGCGGCCACCAGATCATCGCCAGCCTGTGGATCCACAGCATTGCGGGCTTCGATCCGATCATGGATAATCGTCCAGACATCTCCCGCTTTTTCAATAACCACAGACATGATTTCCTCCTTGTAACATTGTTATTTTTTTAATCGATCCTGAAGGCCTTTCAGATACGTTCTCAGGATGGTTTCTGCTTCCGTTCCGATGGATCGCGTACGGCCTGTATGAGACAGCATGAGAGCACCCAGAAGAATGGAAAAAAGCGCATCCCGTTCTTTAACGGCCCAGGTCTCCGCCTCCTCTACAGGTGCCAGGCGGATCAGGCAGGCCTGGAAGATATTGAGGGATCTCAGCAGGCTGGCATTGAGCAGAATATCCCTGTCCTTACCAAGACCTTTAGGTCTGTTGTCACCAAACAGATACAGACCCAGATCCACTTCAAACCGGGTTGCCGCATAATAGTTGAAGAATCCGAAAACGGCGCCTGACAGTGCCTCAAATGCATCCGCTTCGGGAGCAGCCCTCTCGGCTACGGCAGAGTAAAGCCGGTCCAGGCTTTCTTCCAGAAGGCAGGCATACATATCTTCCTTGCCGGAAAAGAGCGGATAAATGGCGCCTGTTGTACAGCCGGCCTCCAGCGCAATAGAACGCATGCTGGCTTTTGACAAGCCGTCCCTTTTAAAGACGCGGGTTGCTGCCTCCAGAATTTTCTGGCGTCTATTTTGCTCTTTCACGGCTGATTTCGGTATCGTCATCTCCAACAAATAACACTGTTATATTTTTTGTCAACGAGAGTATCAGACTCCGCTGCAAGCCGGATCATAATTATTTTTTTCATAGGATGGGAAACAGGATTACCTCAGTTTTTTTGCAAACACGGTTCCGAAAAACCTGCCTTCATGCTATAGCGCCCGCACAAGGCTCCCTGCCTCCCCTATCCAGAAGATAAACAGGATGTATCGTTGATGTCTGCTTCCGACCTGCAAAATGTTTCCCGTGCCCTTATTTCCGTTTCCGATAAATCGGGTCTGATTGAGTTTGGCCAGGCCCTGGCCGCCCTTGATATCGAAATCCTGTCAACAGGCGGCAGCGCCAAAATGCTGGCCGACGCAGGCGTGCCGGTAAAAGAAGTCGCCGATCACACGCAATTCCCGGAAATGATGGACGGACGGGTCAAGACCCTGCATCCGGTTATTCACGGCGGCATTCTGGCCCTTCGCGACAATGAGGATCATGTGGGTGCCATGCAGGATCATAATATCGGCTCCATTGATCTGGTTGTCGTCAACCTCTATCCCTTTGAGGAAACCGTCGCCAAGGGTGCTGATTTTCATACCTGTATCGAAAATATCGATATCGGCGGACCGGCCATGATCCGCTCCGCCGCCAAGAATTACGGCTTTGTCAATGTGGTCACGGATGCTGCCGACTATCAGCCTCTCATTGACGAATTGAATGCCAATGGCGGTAAAACCAGCCTGGAGACCCGCAAACGCTTGGCTGCCAAAGCCTACGCGCGAACCGGGTCATATGATGCGGCGATCTCAAGCTGGTATGCTGACCAGCTTGGACAGGAGTTCCCGGACCGCCTGGTCCTGGCGGGTACGAAACATCAGGGCCTGCGCTATGGCGAGAACCCTCATCAATCCGCCGCCTTCTATATCAACGGGGAAAGCCGGATTGGCGTTGCCACGGCCACGCAATTGCAGGGCAAGGAACTGTCCTACAATAACTATAATGATACCGATGCCGCTTTCGAACTGGTTGCCGAATTTGATCCCGCCGTCAGCGGACCGGCCTGTGCCATTATCAAACACGCCAACCCTTGCGGTGTTGCGACCGGCGCATCCCTTGCCGATGCCTACAAAACGGCGTTTGCCTGCGACACGACCTCCGCGTTTGGCGGCATCATTGCCCTGAACCAGACGCTTGATAAAGCAACGGCGAAAGAGATCGTCAAAATCTTCACGGAGGTCATCATCGCCCCGGATGCGGATGAAGACGCCAAGGCCATCATCGCCGCCAAAAAGAACCTCCGGCTTCTGACAACCGGCGGACTGCCGGATCCGGCAACCGGCGGGCAACTGGTCAAATCCCTGGCCGGCGGCTATCTGATCCAGGGCCGGGACA
>DIYE01000048.1 GCA_002428885.1 Alphaproteobacteria bacterium UBA6062 | reverse complement strand
CTTCTTCCATCAGCTTGCCGCGATCTTCATCACTTCTGAGATGCGCAGACTTCTTGACAAATTCGTCCAACTCCAGCTGCGTACAAATCCCCAGGCTGACCGGATCTCGAGGACGGATAGCCTGAGCATTCCAGTGGGTTTTCTCGCGGACGGCATTAATCGTGGTTTTTGTGGTACCGACCAGCTTTCCGATCTGGGCATCCGACAGTTCCGGGTGAAATTTAATCAACCATGAAATAGCATCAGGACGATCCCCCCGCCTGGAGACAGGCGTATAACGCCCACCGCTTCTGCGAGGCTGCGGCACATCACCAACAGGCTTGCTCAGTTGAAGGCGGGTCTTGCTGTCATTCTGGCAGCGGTCCAGTTCTTCCTGAGTCAACTGACCATTGGCAACAGGATCATGCCCGACAATTCCAACGGCGACTTCACCATCGGCAATCCCCTGCACCTCCAACCGGTGCAATCCGCAAAACTCGGCGACCTGATCAAACGACAGGGTTGTGTTATCAATCAGCCAGACAGCGGTAGCCTTTGGCATCAATGGCGTTGACATATTTTCTCCTCACTCGATTACCGGCCTAACCAGCAATTCTTAGCTCGTTTTATAAGCATATATGGCGGAAAACAGGCCCAAAGTCTAGAGTCAGGAATCATTAATGTGTCCTGACCTAGATCTATACGAATGAAGCCCGCTCAGACGGTCAGAATAATTTTCCCGATATGAGAAGAATCATCAATTCGCCTGTGAGCGTCGGCCGCTTTCTCTAACGGAAAAGTACTGTCAATCACCGGCCCTATGGACCCGGCTGACAGGAAAGGCCAGACTTTTTCTTCCAGGCTTTTACCGATTTGCGCTTTTGCTTCAACAGATTGAGGCCGCAAAGTCGATCCGGTAATCGTCAGTCGCTTGAGCATAACCGGCGCAAAATTCACATCCGCTTTTGGTCCGCCAAGAAAAGCGATATAGACCAACCGCCCTTCAACCGCAAGAGCTGAGATATTCCGCTGGATATAGTCACCGCCGACCATATCGAGAATCAGGTTAACACCCTGACCATCGGTCAGTTCCTTAACAACCTCTCCATAGTCTTCCGTTTTATAATTAATACCGCGCTCGGCTCCCAATGCTTCAATCTCACGGCATTTATCATCGGAGCCTGCTGTTGCAAAAACCCGGGCACCGAACGTCTTGGCCAGCTGTATGGCGGTCGTGCCGATGCCGCTGGCGCCGCCATGCACCAGGAAGCTCTCGCCACCCTGAAGCCGCCCACGGTCAAAAACATTGGTCCAGACCGTAAAATAGGTTTCAGGAACGGCCGCCGCCTTTATCATATCCAGCCCGTCCGGAATATCCAGACACTGGGCCTCCGGTGCGACACAGTATTCCGCGTAGCCTCCACCAGCGACCAGGGCGCAGATTTTATCGCCGACGTTATATTTTGAGACGCCCTCTCCAGCAGCGGCAACCGTACCGGCAATTTCAAGTCCAGGCAGATCCGAAGCACCGGGCGGTGGAGCATAACCACCCATTCTCTGAAGAACGTCAGGCCGGTTTACGCCTGCAGCTTCTACCTTGATCAGCACCTCATCATAAGCCGGCATCGGGACCGGCCTTTTCGTGGGTACCAGATTTTCCGGACCACCAAATTCCTTGATCTCGATTGCTGTCATCTCGTTGGGAAGGGATGTCATTTTTCTCTCCAGATAGTGCTTCTTTTTCTGTTATTATGGATATTCAGTAAAATCTATCGTCAGCATGGCGCCCGGCACGCTATGGGAAACGTTAACATATTCAGGATTGAAACAATGGCAAGTGATGAGGATGATCTGGTTTTCACCCCGCCCCCGGCAGAGGCTCTGAATACACTCTCCATAGAAGAGCTGCGGGACTATATTACAGACCTGACATCGGAAATCGAAAAAGCGGAAAAGCTGATCGGCAAGAAAAAACAAGCCGAAGATGCTGCCAACAGCATATTTAAAACCTAGGCTGCCAACATTTCCGTTTGAATTCAGTTTCAAAATTAAATCTCAGTAAAAAACACAATTTCCTAAAAAAAACCGCCTTTTTTGAGGATTTTTTTGTATTCGTTAATTGTAATTTAATAAAATCGGCCTAAATTAACTTTTATCAGCCGATTTTAGGCTGTGGATTGGATCTCATCCAATCTGTTTGACGCCTCCCTGTTGACTTGAGCCGCCTTATGGCGGCTCTTTTTTTGCCTAATTTGTCAAGAATTATTTTTGACAAAATTGTTATTTAATTATGACAGTCAACCTTGACTCTTTCCCGGAATCAGCGTTTTATTCTGCCCAACATGTCGAGTCTGACAGGTTGAGGTATCAAAAAATAAGAGGGGGCGCTTTAACCAGCAGCCCCCTCATCTAATTTAAGCCTCTTTTCCCTTTCCATCGTATTTGCACCGGCTGTCCTGCGTTTCAACTGGACCTTGACCATTCCTCGGTATAGCTTGCGACCAAAGAAAATTTCCAACAGCCGGGGGGATGCTAATGGCAGATCCAAACTTCCTCAAATTTGATACCTTGAGCCTACATGCAGGACAGAAGCCGGATCCCGTTACCGGATCCCGGGCCGTTCCAATCTACCAAACCACATCTTATGTCTTCCGGGATGCGGATCATGCCGCCTCCCTGTTTAACCTGGAAGCAACGGGCCACATCTATACGCGCCTTTCCAATCCGACAACAGCAGTCCTTGAAGAACGCCTCGCAAGCCTGGAGGGCGGCATAGGTGCCATCTGCACGGCCTCCGGACATGCAGCCATGCATTTAGCCATTGTCACCTTGATGAGTGCCGGCGCTCATATCGTCTGCTCTCAATCGGTTTATGGTGGAACCTATAATTTTCTGAAACACACCATGCCTCGCTTTGGCATCACGACAACCTTCGTTAATCCGCAGGATACGGATGCTTTTGCAAAGGCCATCACAGAAGATACCCGGCTGGTTATTTCCGAGACCTTGGGTAATCCGGGGCTTGAAGTCACGGATATTGAAAAAGTAGCGGATATCGCTCACCAGGCCGGAATACCGCTGCTGATCGACAATACCTTCGGGACACCTTATCTGTGCCGTCCGCTGGAGCTTGGCGCCGACCTGGTTATGCATTCAGCCACCAAATTCCTCGGTGGTCACGGTGTTGCCATGGGCGGCGCCCTTATTGATGGCGGCCGCTTTGACTGGGAGAAAAGCGGCAAATTCCCGACCCTGACGGAGCCATATGAAGGATATCACGGTATCCGCTACGCAGAGGAATTCGGTCCGCTTGCCTTCCTGATGCGGGCGCGGACTGAAGGCATCCGGGATTTCGGTGCCTGCATCAGTCCGACCAATGCCTTTCAGATCCTGCAGGGCGTCGAAACACTGTCTGTCCGCATGGAAAAGCATGTCAGTAACGCCCGGAAGGTTATCGCGTTTCTGAAAGACAACCCGGCTGTTGAAAGCGTGTCATACCCGGAACTGCCGGGTCATCCGGATCATGAGCTGGCGAAACGTATCCTGCCCAAAGGTTGCGGTTCCATTTTCAGTTTCTCCGTGAAAGGCGGCCGGGAAGCCGGAAAAGCCTTTATTGGTGCTTTGCAGGTCTTCTCCCACCTGGCCAATGTCGGGGATGCAAAAAGCCTGGTTATTCACCCTGCGTCCACCACCCATCAGCAAATGGATAAAGTGGCCCTGGAAGCCGCTGGTATCTCAGAAGGTATGATCCGCCTGTCCGTCGGTATCGAAGATCCGGATGACTTGATCAAAGACCTGAAGCTTGGCCTTCGCGCCGCCTCAAAAGCCGCAGAAAAAGCGGCTGCAGCATAATCGGAGTGTGACCATGTATATGACTGTCAAAGAAACCGACATTTTTGCTGCGACCGGTGGTCAGGCGTTTGACGCGGACAAACCAACCCTCCTGTTTTTGCATGGGGCCGCCATGGATCATACGGCATGGGCTCTGCAAAGCCGATATTTTGCTCACCACGGCTATAATGTCTTCGCCCTTGATCTGCCTGGACACGGGAAAAGCGGTGGCCAGATCCCTGCCGGTATCGATGACATGGCAGATCAGGTTCTAGCTTTCATGGATGCCGCCGGTATCGACAAAGCTGTCCTAGCTGGACACAGCATGGGCTCCCTGACCGCTCTCTCCCTGGCCGGACGATATCCGAACCGGGTCTCAAAGCTGGTAATGATCGGCACGGCCTATCCGTTGATGGTCGGGGAAGATTTCCTGAACAAGGCAAAAGAAAATGATCCGGCCGCCTATCAGATGATGATCGACTGGTCGCACTCAAGGCCATCACATATGGGAGCTTCGGAAGTTCCCGGCCTCTGGATGATTGGTAATGCTCTCCGGACCGTGGAAAATTCGGGTGATGACACTCTGTTTAAGGGGTTGTCGATCTGCAATGACTATGATGGCGGTTTTGAAGCCGCTGCGGCTGTTACCTGCCCTACCCTGTTTGTTCTGGGTGACAGGGATATGATGACCATGCCACGGGCAGCACAGAAACTCATTGCGACCATCAAAGACAGCCAGACTGTGATGCTAAAAGACTGTGGGCATATGCAGATGATTGAGAAAGCGGACGAGGTCCGTGCTGCCTTAAAGGCCTTTCTCTAGAAGTTACAGCGACCGTTACGCCTTATCGCCGATGCGTGGCGGTCCTCCTTTGCCGGCCTGGCTTGGGCCGAAGGCTTTATCCAGGATCCGCGTGCTTGCTTCGGCAAGTTCGACAGATTCGGTCAGCAATCCCAGGATTTTGACATTATTGGCCAGCACCGCTTTCGCTTCCGGTCGCTTGTCGTTCACAATTACGGAACAACGATGGACAACATCGGCTCGCAACAGGGCCAGTATGTCTTCCAGCTTGTGACCGTCCGGCTTTTCTTCCGTTACCAGGAAATGAGTCATTCTCTTGTCCTATTCAGGGATGTCCAACTTACCAAAAGAATGCCTGAACACGGTTAAGAAAGTGATAATATGGCCTCTGTCAGACCGGATCAGAGATTCTTGGCCCGCTCCCGCAACACAAATTTCTGAACCTTACCGGTCGATGTTTTTGGTAATTCGTCAAAAACCACCGCTTTTGGGCATTTGAAATGAGCCATATTATCTCGGCAGAAGGCAATAATGCCGGCTTCATCAGCTTCTGCGCCGTCCCGTAACGTCACGAAAGCACATGGGGTTTCGCCCCACTTCTCATCAGGACGAGCAACCACCGCCGCTTCCAGAACCGCAGGATGGCGATAAAGAACACCCTCAACTTCGATCGTTGAAATATTCTCCCCGCCGGAAATGATAATATCCTTGGATCGGTCCCGAAGCTCCAGATAGCCGTCCTCATGGATAACTCCAAGATCACCGGTCCGAAACCAGTCTCCTTCAAAGGCTTTACCGGTTGTCCCCGGATTCTTGAGATAGCCTTTCATGATCAGGTTACCCCGCATCATGACCTCCCCCATTGTATTACCGTCCCGCGGAACCGGCTGCATGGTTTCCGGATCCAGAACATCAAGCTCGCTCAGGGCATGATAACGGACACCCTGGCGGGCTTTTAGCGCCGCCCGGTCCTCAACGGATTTGCTGTTCCAGTTGTCATTCCAGTCGCAATAGACAGCCGGTCCATAGCACTCCGTCAGACCGTAAACATGGGTGACATCAAATCCCATCCGGTCCATCTCGGCGAGAACAGCAGCAGGGGGCGGAGCAGCGGCAACCATCACCTTGATCCCGCTCTTCGCCTTCGCTTTATTGTCATCCGTTGTGTTGATCAGCATGGAAAGCACAATGGGTGCCCCGCACATATGATCGACACCGAACCGGCCCATGGCTTCAAAAATCCCGTCCGCCTCTACTTTTCTAAGGCAGACATGCGTGCCGCCGACAGCAGTAATTGTCCAAGGAAAACACCAGCCATTGCAGTGGAACATGGGGAGCGTCCATAGGTAAATGGGGTGCTTGGTCATGTCCCAGGACAGAGAATTACCGGTCGCCGCCAGATACGCCCCGCGATGATGATAGACAACGCCTTTGGGATCACCGGTTGTACCGGATGTATAATTCAGGGAAATGGCCTGCCATTCATCTTCCGGACCGGACCAGGCGAAGCCCGGATCACCATCGGCTATAAAGGCTTCATATGTCATGTCGCCAATCAGGTCACCGCCGTCCCCCAGCGGATCATCGATATCAATCACCACCGGATCGCAGGAACACAGGGCCAGCGCCTTCCTCATAACGTCCGAATATTCCCGGTCGGTTATCAGCAGCTTGCATTCCGCATGGTCCAGAATAAAGGCCAGCGTTTCCGCATCCAGACGCGTATTCAAAGCGTTCAGGACGGCGCCGGTCATCGGAACCCCGAAATGACTTTCCAGAAGCGCCGGAACATTGGGTGCGATAATGGAGACCGTATCCCCTTTCCCGATCCCTCTTGAAGATAGAGCACTCGCCAACCGGCGACACCGGTCATAAAACTCTGAATAACTATAGGACCAATCCCCGTGGATCATCGCCGTCTTGTCAGGATATACCGACGCCGATCTTTCAAGAAATGTCAGGGGAGACAACGGGTCGTAATTCGCCCGGTTCTGATTGAGATCGGTTTCAAACGGATTCATGGTCTTCGTCTTCTGGTTCTTTGTTTTTATCTAGGCCGTATACTCAGGACTCTTCAGTATCCAATTCCACCGGCACGCCCGGCAGGAATTTTGAGGCCCGGATCCCCAGGGATGTTTTCACATGCTCCACATTTGGCGCTGCTGTCAGTTCATGGGTCAGAAACTGCTGATAGGAATCCCAGTCTCTGGCAACAACTTTGAGAATGAAATCATTCTCCCCTGCCAGCATGTAGCATTCCCGGACAAGCGGCCATTCCTGAACTCTCTCTTCAAAGGCATTCAGATCGGCTTCCGCCTGGCTCTGCAGTCCCACCAGGGCAAATACCGTTACCGAAAAGCCGAGGCTTTCGGAATGAAGTTGCGCGTGATACCCCTCGATATAGCCGGATTCCTCTAGCGCCCTTACCCGGCGCAAACAGGGAGGAGCCGAAATCCCGGCATTTTTCGCAAGTTCAACATTTGTAATGCGTCCGTTTCCCTGTAGATCGTGCAGAATACGCCGATCGATATCGTCGAGTTTCACTCGTTGCATATATTGTCTCCGACAGTCAATTTCGCGAAATAATATTACAATGGAAGCGGGACGCCAAGGGATAGAAAGGCCGATTAGTGGAATTAAAAGGCTTGACCAGACGGATTCTGACTGAATAGTGCAATATTATGACCGTCTGATCACCTTAATCCATCCGGAGTCTCATTTTTATGTCAGCTAACCTGCCTCAAAAACCCAAATCATGCTGGGTGATAACGGATGGCAGTGCCGGCATGGAGAATCAGTGTATCGGCCTGGCTGAAGCGCTTGAGGTACCTTTCGACATCAAACGGATCGAGACAAAAAAACCGTGGCGGTGGTTCCCGCCCTCCTTTTGGATCAACCCGCTCAATCAATTGAAACCGGGAGGAGATCTTCTGTCACCTCCCTGGCCGGACCTGGTGATCACCTGCGGACGGCAGGCTATTCCCATGAGTATGGCAATCCGTAAGGCGGGAAGAGGAGAAACCTTCACGGTTCATATCCAGACCCCCAATACATCCGCCGCCAATTTCGACCTGCTGGTCGTACCAGAGCACGACCGGTTGCGAGGAGACAATGTGTTGGTAAGCGTCGGCTCCCTCACCCGGATAACAACAGAAAAGCTGGAGGCGGAAAAAAAGAAATTCTCGGAAAGCCTGTCGGATCTTGCTTCTCCTGTCATCACGGTTCTGGTTGGCGGCCCTAACCGCTGCTATGACGTCACGCCTGATGTGATGAAGGATCTGTGTCAAAAGCTGGATACCCTGCATCAGGAAACCGGTTGTTCCTTTCTCGTGACAACGTCCAGGCGGACCGGCCAAGACAACACGCGCATGCTGCGGGAAACTCTGGTAAACCTGCCCCATGTCTTTTGGAACGGTGAGGGAGACAATCCCTATTTCGCCTATCTGGAAAAGGCGGACGCCGTCATCGTAACAGCCGATTCCGTCAATATGGTTTGCGAAGCAGCCACCGCAGGAAAGCCCGTTTTTGTTTTTCAACTGCCGGGCGGAAATCGAAAGTTTAACTTCTTTCATCAATCCATGCAGGAAAAAGGATATACACGCCCCTTTGATGGTCGCACGGCGCTGTTTTCCTCGCCGGAACTTGCCGAAACGACCCGAATTGCCGATCTGGTTCGGGAATCATGGGAGCAGCATCAGCTCCGTTAGGATCAAATTACGTTTTTCCACCGCTGGACACTTGCGCCCGCCTCCCCCGCATAATAAATAAGATCTCCGGCCCGCCTGTCAGGGCCGCCAGAAATTCAGGAGCGTTCCAGCATGGCTGATACCCATAAAACCAGTGTTCTTATCATCGGATCCGGTCCCGCAGGCTGTACAGCCGCCATTTATGCGGCGCGTGCTTCCCTCAATCCGATCATGGTTCATGGTTTGCAGCCGGGCGGACAGCTCACCATCACAACGGATGTGGAGAATTATCCCGGTTTTGCCGATCCCATTCAGGGACCCTGGTTGATGGAACAGATGGAAGCCCAGGCCAAAAATGTCGGAACGGTCATTCACCATGATGTCATTACCGATATCGATCTGTCCAAGCGCCCCTATGTCGCCACTTCAGATTCCGGCGCCACCTATATTGCAGACAGCGTTATCATCTCGACGGGTGCTGCGGCTAAATGGCTGGGCCTGCCGTCAGAAGAA
>DIYE01000294.1 GCA_002428885.1 Alphaproteobacteria bacterium UBA6062 | reverse complement strand
GCTTCCGCCGTCAGAGGCTTGTATCCTTCAAACCCGGTAACAGCGTTAATCCCGCCAGCAAGTTCAATAATACCGGCTGCAGATGTATTTGTCCCGGCCGTCATCATTGGACTACCGCCATGCTGCATAACAAAAAGAACCCTGGGCTTCTTCCCGGCAGATCCGATTTTCTTCTTAAGGGCCGCCAAATCAGCGGAAATCCTGTCAACCAGTGCCTGCCCGGCATCCGCTTTACCAACAGCTTTGGAGATTTCCTGAATATTGCCGAGGGTTTCTTCCAAAGACATCGCCGCCTTGACTGTGATGCTTTTTACCCCAACTGTCTTGATCTGCTCCAGAACCGGACCTGGCCCGGCATCTGTCGTCATAATAACGCTGTCCGGCTTAAGGGATAGAACACCTTCAGCCGACAAGGCCCGCATGTAACCGACCTTTGGAAGCCTTGCGGCGGCCGGCGGATAATAACTTGTCGTATCATTGCCGACGATGCGGTCACCCGCCCCAATAGCAAACAGGATTTCCGTTACAGCTCCGCCAACGGATACGATACGGCCGGTTGCTTCTTCAGCCGACGCCAGAACCGGGCCGGCAAGCAGGAAACAACAGGCGAGAAGAAGCTTTTTCATTTTTCGGACCCCCGGGTCATCAGGATATTGGCTGTATTGATGCCTTTTGATTGCAGGAATGTCAGGACTTCCAGAAAACGCTCTACGGATACCTGTCGGTCACCGGCAACAACAAGCTCATTATCCGGCTTGCGGACTCGAGCTTCCTCAAGTGCCTTCTTAAGATTTTCAAATCCGGAAATCTCTTTTCCATCAATACGGTAGGAAGATTTATTAATTTCAAGCATGATATGCTTGGGCGCGTCCAGTGGCGGAACTGTCTCCGTCACGTCTTCCGGAAGCGTAAGATCCAGAGACTGAAAGACAGCACCGGCCGTCAGCATAAAAAAGACAAGCAGGATAAAGAGGATGTCCAGCATCGGTGTCAGATCCGGCGCCAGATCGGAAAGTCCTGTCCCATCCTGATCATCGCTTGATAAACGGATCACGCAGCATGCCCTCTGACTTTACGGTCTGTGCCGGCAATTCGCTTGATGGCTCTTTCTTTCTCGGCTTCCATTTTTACGGATTCCTGGTTGAGAAGATGAGCAAACAGCACCAGTTGTTTTTCCGCCATCATCTGGAAGAAATAAGCCGTAAACAGACAGGGAAGCGCAATCATCAGGCCAAAACCGGTCGTTAGCATTGCTTCCCAAAGACCATCGGCGATCAAATTGGGAGAAACCGGACCGGTTTGCGCCGCGATCACCTTGAAAGCGGCAACAATACCGAAAATTGTGCCAAGAAGCCCAAGGAGAGGACTTAACGTCGACAAGATACGCAAAAACCGAATGCCGCTCAAAGCCTTAAGTTTTAACTGTTCCAGCGCGACACCAACGGCCTCGTCCCGCAGGGTTTTAGAACAATCCCGATAGTCATTCAAAACGCCTGTAAGGCTTGCCAGTTGACGCTTCTTCGTCAGACGGAACCTGAGAATAAAGACAAGCCTCTCCAACATGACCATGGCCGCCAGTACCGAACAGATAACCAGCGGCCAGCCCATAATGCCGAGCTTTTCAAATGTCTCAAGCAGCATCAAGGGTCTCTTTCCCCGCAACTTCCGACAGGATTTCCCGCCAGGCTTCCTGCTCTGTTTCACCTTCCTGGCGACGGCCAAAGAAGGTCACAATCAACTCGCCGTTCGTGTCAAAAACCTCGAGAGAACTGATGAGGCCATCCTTGGTCGGTTTACGGGTGATCCAGCATTCTGCAATTCCGGCTTCATCCAGGTGCAGATTGAACTTAGGATCGAGAACATTGTACCAACTGCCGAACTCCTTCAGGTTGTCAATCTGACCTGTGAAAATCTGGACAATGCCGCGATTGCCGACAAAGACCATGATTTCAAAATCTTTCGATCCGGCCAGGTCGAGAACTTTGCGGGCAGCGCCATTTCCAACCTGCATGGCAAAATCTTCACCGATATGACGATGCCCCTGCAGACGGCTGACTTTAAACTTGCGCAGCATCGGGAAAAATTCATGCACGTCCTGCATACCTTCCCATTCCGTCCGGAACCGTTCCCAATTCACCTCGTCATCGGATTTAAGCTTGAGAACCTCTTCATAGATTTCGATATCAAGACCTGCTGTCTGATCTTCGTCGCGGAACTGATCGACAAGCGGTTGATATGCATCAGCATTGGAGAATTCGGTCAGGTAGATCTTGTGGATCGCTACACCGGCCTTATCAAAGAACTGCAAGCTGCTGCGCGGTCCTTCTTCACCTTTCTGCAGGACAGCAAAGACAGATGTCCAGTGAGAGATGAAGAACCGGAGATCAATACCATCCGGGTTGATCATCAGGACATGTTGCATGGCGCCTTTGCCGAAGATCTTCAGATCTTCATAAACGCCTTTACGCTCATGGACGCAATTCTGATTGCGGGAAAGGGCCATCACTTCCCCAAGGCTTTCAACGGCCTTCAGGATCTCAATCGGCTCATTTTTCAGCCGTACAATATGATCCCCGACCTGAGCCGCCAACAGCTCACCTTCAGAAATCCCCAGAGCATCCGCAGCATCCTTAGCCCGGACCTTTGGTTTTTCCTGCTTCAGTGTTTCCAGGCGAGTCTGGATCTGTTCTGCAGTCAATTTAGTATCTGTCATAGCTCAATCTCTTTAATCATTCTTCCTAACGAAGTACAAAATTCACAGGAACGGCTACCCAACTGGCAACAGCCACAGTCCCTTTACGTTTAGGTATAAATTCCCACTTTTTGACGGCGGCAAGTGCTGCCTTGTCCAAAAGCCTATAGCCAGAGGATTTGGCAATTTTCAACTCTTTCGGCTTTCCATCCCGGGCAACCAGGACATGAAGCTTAACTTCCCCCTGCTGCCCCATATCCTGTGCCCGCTTTGGATATCTAGGCTGCCCTCGCCTTTTGTAGCTTGGTTTACCCACAATGGTCGAAAGCCCTTTACCATCATCCCCCTGAATGTCATCGCTGGCGTCCTGAACCGGTTTCTTTTCGGGAGCAGGTGCCAGGGTTTCCGTGAGTTTTGCAGGTTCAGGTGTTGGTGCAAGTGCAGCAACGAGTTGTTCCTCAATCACCGGCTTGATGGGTTCAACAGGCTTCGGTTTTTCCGCAATCTGCGGCTTAGGTTCGGGTTTCACCAGGGGTGTGAGCCTCGGCTTCACGCGCGGCATTGGAACCGGAAGTGGCGGTTGCTCAATCTTCTCGATTTCCTGAACAGGCTCCAGGATCGGTGCCTGCTCCTTCTTGAGGGCGATGGCCTTCGGAGCTACCTTTTTAGTGACAATTTCTGCGACAGGAGCGACAGGAGCAACAGGTGCAGGAGGCGGTGGTGCCGGGATTGGCTCTAAGATTTTCTCAACGGGCT
>DIYE01000293.1 GCA_002428885.1 Alphaproteobacteria bacterium UBA6062 | reverse complement strand
CGCCCCTCTTTCGCCAAAAACTGAAATCCATCTCCGAGATAAGGGTAGCTCTCAAGCGTGGCATCCGCTTCCCCGGCCTCGGGAGAGTAGCAGTCCCGCCACAACAGGATATCATCGGCAAACGGTGCTATCTCCGGCTGTCGCCGGATATCAATGGCGTAGCCTGTTCCGAAAATCACAAAATCCCCTTTGATGTCGCCCTTGGGCGTCCGGGCAGTAATGAGACCTCCTTCCTGTTCAAAAGCCTCGACAGGTGTTCCGAGATGCAGATGGAAGTTACGGTACTCTTTCAGACGTAACATGGAGGAGCGCGGAGCGGCGATCCGGGTATCAAACCCGTGCTTTAGAAATCGCCAGCGCTGCTCGGGCGACAGGCTCGAAAATCCCCGCATAAAGCCCGGATAGACAATCGATTTAAACTTATTGAGCCTCGGCATCTGATCTGCACGGATCAACATGTGAACCGCATCGGCTCCGGCTTCCAGTGCCGTTGCAGCACTGTCTGCTGCAGAGGCTGCTCCGCCAATCACAATGACGACCTTGCCGCGCAATGTTTCATAGTCAAAACGATCTTCTGTATGAGCATACAGATCCCCCGGCAAGCTCAATGCCTGAGGCGGCAAGCTCACGCCGCCAAAAGCCGCCCGACCGGTTGCCAGCACCACGTGCCGTGCCTTGATAGGCTCGGTTTGTCCTTTACTTTCAAAAGTCAGGGAAAAACATCCCTCCGCCGGCTGAAGGGAAACAAGCTTTTTGTTATTTTCCACCGGCAATTTCAGGACTGTTCGATACCAGATAAGATAGTCCATCCACATTTCTTTAGGGATTTTATCCAGTTCTTCCCAAGCCCTGTCACCCCATTTTGCCTCAAACCAGGCCCGAAACGTGAGATTCGGCAGGCCCATATGGGGACCGGTCAGGTGCTTAGGAGATCGGAGAGTTTTCATTCTGGCGGTGGTGATCCAGGGCCCTTCCTCACCCGCCGGATTCTGGTCAAACAACCGAACATTCCGGATGCCTTCACGAAACAAACCGAACGTCGCTGCCATGCCGCAGGTTCCGCCGCCGATAACGGCAACGTCGAGTATTACCTTACCGCCGTCATCATGAACCGGTTTAACCCAGTTGTCCGGCGGATAATTAATGTATGCAAATTCCCGCACAAGGGTGCGCTCCAATGCGTCAAGAGATGGGAAAAATTGTGTCATGCGCCTGCTTTTTCTTGTTGTTTATCGTCGCGACCGGACCGGTGCCCGGTCAGTGTAGCGGAACAAGGTCAACTGGAAAAGGTGAGCAATCATGCCGCTGTTCCCGCCCCTCGTTCTTTCCAGCGGAGCAAACCATGTCTATACTGATCGCCCTTTTTCTGCCTTTCCTGACATTCTTTCATTTACAGCAATCGCTGCATGGCTGGATCGCCCTGGTTCTGCAGATGACTGTTATCGGCTGGATTCCGGCGTCTATCTGGGCTCTAATAACTCTTCATAAGGCCGGTGGCCCTGGCAACGAAACCCCCGATGATGCCAAGCCGGACCAGACCGCTCCCGGAAAATAAACATCTCTCAACAAGCTCTCACAAAAGCCCCTGATTTTCTGACTCAATTTTTTTTCAAAAAATGAAAATCAGGGCTTGGCAGGATAATCTGCAATTGCTATAAGCCGCGAACCCGATCATTCGGGCCGACTGATCCCCGATAGCTCAGTTGGTAGAGCAGCTGACTGTTAATCAGCCTGTCGCAGGTTCGAGTCCTGCTCGGGGAGCCAATTCAAAAAACCTCCGGTTTTGCCGGAGGTTTTTTTGTGCCTTTTATGAAATGGCCGGTTCAGGCAGCCATAACCCAGGACTGACCGCCAACTCCCCTGCCCGAGGATTAAGCCCCCTAATCAGCCTCGAGCGTCCTCAGAAACGCTTCAATCCGTGCCAGCTCGCCTGATGCGAGGCCTAGGGGTTCGATGTCCAGGTGAGCCTTTTCTCCTATCTCCGCCTGATCATATTGCGGTTTGGCCAGATTGTAGAAATGCAGGACATCATTCAGCGTTTCGAAACTACCATTATGCATATAGGGAGCAGTTTTGGAGATCTGGCGGAGTGTTGGGACTTTGAAAGCGTATGTAAGTTCCGGTCCCTGCTTTTTTGTGAAGATAAGCTCATCACACTGGTTCGGTGTATCGCTGAAAAGGCCCAGGCAGTTAAAGGGACTGTCCAGCACCTTGCGAATTCCGGCAAGGCGGCCTAAGCCAACCGGAATATTACTGTCCCTGATCCCTGTCACCACAAAATCACTATTGGTAAAAAGCGGGCCATTGTGGCAGCGCAGGCACTGACCTTTCTTGTCATCCAGAAACAGCTTCAGTCCCTGCTGCTCGGTGCGGGTGAGGAGATCACTTTCGCCGGTATCGAGCAGTTCTTTGGCGAAGCGGTCGAAGCGGGATGGCTCGGGTAAAAGAGTCGATTGAAAGGCCGCCAGGCTTTTACCGACATTGGCAAAGATCCTGTTTATCTGATTGGGTTCTGCCTTGCCGTCTCTCTTCAAACTGCCTGGTAGAGGACCGTAGATTGCTTCATATTCTGCCGGATAATGCTCAGCAATGATACGGGCGACGGCAAATCTGTCTGTTCCGTGTTCCGCTGGATCTTCCAGAGGTCCAAGCGCCTGAGCCCACAGACTATCAGCCCGTCCGTCCCAGAAAAACCAGGGGATCAGGGCGCTGCCAATAAGGGTCGGGGTATGGCGGCGGGCAATCCCCACACCTTCCGCCAGGATCTTGCCGTCGGTAAAGGCTTTATCCGGTTGATGACAAGTTGCGCAGGAGACCTCCCCGTTGATGCTTAAACGACGATCAAAAAAGAGTGCCTTGCCCAGTTCCAAAGCCTGCGAGTCGTTCCAGTAGGCATTCCCGGTTCGCACAATGCGTTTCTGCAGCTCCATCCTATCCGGCAAAACCAGGGTCCGGATCTGTGCCTTTTCTTGGTCACTCCAGGGCAATGGTTTCACCCGGTCAAACAAACCGAGCAAGGCGAAAAGCCCAAGGATCAGCAGAAGAACAAAGATCCGGCCCATTGAATTTTCTTAAGGCTTCAAGGTAAAGGCAGTCTCGGCCCGGTCCTGAAGCGCAGGCACGTCGATGGAAAGAACCCAGTCACCCCACATCTGGAACTTGATCCCCTTCAGGGTCAGAATAACCTCTCCGCGCCCGTCGAACCGGACGTCCGTCACCCGGGGTTCCGTGGGTAAGCCGTGACCATGCGCAGGCATACCTCCGGCGATGATGTAATCGGCTGGATCCCTAAGGACTTGAAAGGTCTTTCGCACCTGCCCATTCGCGGGAACAAGGCGAGCTGTCCATGTCAGGAGTTGATTGAGGGAGGTCTCCCCCGAAGATATAACATGCAGTGTAAAGCTGCCTTTTTCCGATACGGCTTTAAATCTGCTTTCAGATGCCTGCCCCGGAAAAACGGCCATCAAGGACAAACACATAACAAGCAACGCTTTTGAAAGAGATTTGGAAAGAACAGTCATACAAAAATAACTTTCTGAGCCGGACGCTGCCTACAGCCGGGCCAAACAATATATATTGAGATCGGCTTTTCCGTGATTTTCTTTCAGGCTCACCTGCCAGCCGGCACCCTTCAGATACTGGTTCACCGGGCTGTCAAACAGCAACTTACGAAAAGCAGAATAATCCAGTTGTCCGAAATGCGGATAAACACACTGGATGACGGAAAAGAAGGACGGCAGGGAAAAGTGCCATTCGCGCTCCAGCACCCGGATATCCCCACCCTGCTCCTTCAATGCCTTAACTAAGTCGGCATCTCCCTGCAACAGGGAGGAAAACAAGGCCAGGATATCATCACTGGAAGCTGGAGCGCTCATCTCATCGCCTTATCAGGCAACCCTCTCTTCTGCCACCGGAATAAACCGATCCACACAAAAAGCGGACAAGGCACCCAACAGCAAGTAGAAAATTCCCATGCCGACCGATGTCATCAGGATAAAGTCTCCGCTATAAGCGGTTAGTGCCTTTACAGCTTCCGGATCTGTATTGGCAAAACCCAGGCTTTCCGGCAGCGGTGCACCTAGAATATGCGGCAAGGCAATCAACAGAACGCCTGCGAATTTATAT
>DIYE01000324.1:9003-11589 GCA_002428885.1 Alphaproteobacteria bacterium UBA6062 | reverse complement strand
CCCAGCCTGATATCTCCGACTTCATTCTGGGCCAGCAGCGCCACATCCATCCCGAATTTCCCGGCACCCGCAGAAATACGGGCAAGCCACTGGCAAAAAGCCATCAGGGCGGAGCGGTCTGTATGCCAGCAATATTCCGACCAGCCAAGCTCGAACCTTTCGGCGATCCTTTGTTTAAGCAGCAACCCTTGATCGCCAAAGGCAGCTAAATCGCCAACCGGACCGCCGAGCTGTACCTGCAACAGCTCTTCCTCAATCCCTTGCTGTTCATCCGCCAGACGAGACAGCGGACGTCGCCAACTGTCAATTTTCTGACGGGCAGAAATGGGAAGCGCCCTTTGCAATCGGGTGTGCGCCATGAGGCTTTTACCACCGAATGTCTCATCCAGTTCTGCAAAAGCTCTATCCAACGCCTTAAGATCTTCGCGGATCCGCTGAAGCACTGTTTTCAGCCGCAGGACCAGACTGGTATCGACCACATCCTGGCTGGTCGCTCCCTTATGCAGATAGGGTCTCGTCTCTGCATCCAGCATATTACGGATCTGCCGTATCAGGCCCGGCACAACGACACCGTCCCGGGCTGTCTGCACCACCAGATCTTGGTGATCTGCTTCGAATCCATCAATAGTCGCGACCAGCGCCGTCACGATTTCCGCCGGTATCAGACCGAGTTTTCCCTGCTCCTCAGCAAGCACTCGTTCGAACATCAACATAGTGCGCAGCTCTTCATCAGGGCTGAAACAGGCTGCAACCTTTTCATGCCCCAGCAAGGCGCTCAAATAGGGGTGGTCAAAAGAAGACAGGCTCATGATCAGGCCGCAGCTCCTTCATGGGCGGCTTTTGTCCGGGCCTTCAGATCCCTGAGCGTCTGTAATTCCAGATCCGTCGGCGATGGCGTCTCTGTCAGATCTTCCGTAAACCGTACCGTCCACCCGCAAGTCTCCTGAACCTGCTCCCGAGTGACACCTGGATGCAGGGACATCACGGTAAATTCCTTTGTTTCCGGATCCGGCCGCCAGACTGCCAGATCAGTAATCAGCAGGGTCGGTCCTTTGGTGGTAATCCCCTGCTCTGCACGGGCATTCCCGCCCGTGCCGTGACCAAAGGAAGTAAAGAAATCAATCTTATCGACCATTCCCCTCAGGGATTGCTTCATAGTGATAAAAATCTCTCCGCAGGAAGAGGCAATCTCGGGTGCACCGCCGCCGCCAGGCAGTCGCGTCTTCGGATCGTGATAGTCACCGATCACCGTTGTATTGATATTACCGAACTTATCCAGTTGGGCTGCGCCCAGGAAACCGATGGAAATGCGTCCGCCCTGCAACCAGTAGCGGAACATCTCCGGTACAGAGACGGTCGTTGTCGCTGTGTCGCAAAGCTCCCCATCCCCAATAGAGAGCGGCAACACGTCCGGTGCCGTTCCGATGGTGCCGCTTTCATAAATCAGCGTGATATCCGGCGCATGGGTGAGCCGCGCTACGTTACAGGCAGCAGACGGTGCACCGATCCCCACAAAACAGATATCCTCATTGCCTAGTGCCCGGGCAGCGGCAATGGTCATCATCTCATCTGGCGTGAAACCCTGAGCCATTATCCTTCTCCCTTCAGGCCGGCAACACGGCTTTCAAAAACCTCTGGCCCTGCTTCCATCACATGGGTTTGCATCCAGTCCCTGAACCCGTCGCGGTCGGTAGCAATCTTATCCCATTCCAGATAAGAGGCATTGTCGCGGATATAGTAGCCATGGGCGTATGACGGATGCGCCCCGCCCGGCACATGGGAGATAGCGGATACCGTCCAATGCGGCAGAATGCAGGCATTAGGATGCAGTCCGTCGAAATCGTCGACAATTTCCTCGACTGTTACAACAGCCTTTTTTGCGGCCAGCACAGCCTCTTTCTGGATACCGATAATACCTTCAATCAGGATATCGCCTTTTTTGTTGGCTTTCTGGGCATGAATAAAGCTGACATCCGGACGAACCGACGGGATAGCCGCCAGAACTTCCCCGGTAAACGGGCAGGTCACCTCGCGGATATTGGGATTGACCTCTTTCAGGCCAGCGCCCTTGTAACCCCGGAAAACAGCACAGGGGAGTCCAGCCGCTCCTGCTTCGTAGGCATTGGCCATGGCCGCATGGGAATGTTCTTCCACCTCAACCGCATTGGGCCAGCCATTTTCCACAGCATCCCTAAGCCGCCGCAGGAGACCGACCCCTGGATTACCCGCATAGGAAAAGATCAGCCTGGATGCCATGCCCATGCCGATCATCTGGTCATAGACAATATCTGGCGTCATCCGCACCAGGGTAAGATCCTTAAATCCCTGGCGGATGGCCTCATGGGCCGCCGCATGAGGGATCAGATGGGTAAACCCTTCGAAGGCCACCACATCCCCATCGCACAGATTCTCTGCAACGGCTTGTTTCAACGGCTGGAATTTGGACATTCCTTATGACTTTCAGATATCAAAAAATACGGTTTCGTTGTCGCCCTGAAGATAAATATCAAAGCGTATGTCATTGCCTTCCCGCTGACCGATCAGGGTCGGCACCCTGTGACGGTGCTCAATCCGGCTGAGCACCGG
>DIYE01000324.1:0-8942 GCA_002428885.1 Alphaproteobacteria bacterium UBA6062 | reverse complement strand
GCACCGGATCAGCGGCATTGGCGGCTTCCTCGTCAGAAAAATACAGGCGGGTATGAAGGCCGATATTGATACCGCGCGCCACCACCCAGAAGGTGATATGCGGCGCCATGGGACGGCCATCCTTGAAAGGGACAATCCCCGGCTTGATGGTCTCAAAAACGAATTCCCCACTTTCCATATCAGACGGACAACGCCCCCAACCGGTAAAGTTGGGATCGGCCTGCCCGCGGGTTTCCGAAGGGCTGTTGTAAAAACCCTTTGCATCGGCCTGCCAGATTTCCACCAGCGCATCTTTCAAAGGTGCTCCGGCCCCGTCATAAACGCAACCGCGAACGGTAATCCGTTCCCCTTCCGTCTGATCGTTGGTCATGCTCTGCCCGAGATCTTCAGGGTAAACCCCTTCCATTCCGGCAAAATTCGGAGTGCAGCCGATATGGACATACGGTCCTGCGGTTTGCGATGGAGATTCCTTGAAATAGATTAATGGCTGGGTCATTAGTTGCCCTCCCGCCGATTATCAAACATAGTGGAGCGACGCCCTCTCAGAACAATGTCGAATTTATAAGCCAGGCTGTCCATCGGCAGCGTATTGCCCATATCAAGCGGTGCAATCAACTGCTTGACAGCTTCTTCATCCGGGATGGCCTGAACGATCGGGCATCTCCAGATCAGTGGATCTCCCTCAAAATACATCTGGGTGATCAACCGCTGAGCGAAGCCGTGCCCAAACACCGAAAAATGGATATGGGCAGGACGCCAGTCATTTACCCCGTTGGGCCAGGGATAAGGGCCAGGCTTAACCGTGCGAAAGCAATAGCTTCCATTTTCATCCGTGATCGTCCGACCACATCCGCCGAAATTGGGATCCAGCGGTGCTAAATAGGTTTCTTTCTTGTGCCGATAGCGACCACCTGCATTGGCCTGCCAGAACTCCAGAAGCGCTCCCTGCACCGGGACACCCCGTTCATCCAGAACACGGCCATGAACAACAATTCTCTCCCCAACGGGCAAATCACCGGTCTTGGAGAAATTCAACAGCAGATCGTTATCAAGCTCGCCAATCTGATTGTGACCAAAAGCCGGCCCGGTAATCTCGCTAATAGTCCCATCCAGAGACAGTAGCGCCTTTTGCGGCGACCTTAAGACGCTGGTTTTATAAGGCGGCGTTAAAGCCGGCGGCTGCCAGACCCTGTCCCGCTGGAAAAAAGCGCCGGTTTCCGGCTTCTGGTTGGTCATGCCCCTTGTTCCTTGCTCAGATTTTCCGCGTCTATTTTTTGAAAGACGTCCTTGATGACTTTGATGGCGCTGTTGGCGGCAGGTACGCCAGCATAGATCGCCACATGCAGCATGGCTTCCGAAATATCCTCCCGAGTGGCCCCGGTATTTTGCGCGGCCCTTACATGCATGGCGCATTCTTCATAATGGCCCAGCGCCGCCAGCAGCGCGATGGTCACCATGGATCTCTCCCGCTTCGACCAGTGATCCCGGGACCATACAGATCCCCAAGCCCCCTCGGTAATCAGTTCCTGGAAGGGCTGGTCGAAGGGATCACTGTTTTGTTCCGCCCGCGCCACATGTTCAGCGCCGAGAACAGCACTGCGTGTTTCCCGTCCTTGACGGTACCGCTCGGAATTAGTCTTCGTGTCAGTCAAGGCGCCCCTCCTGATCCATGAAGCCTTTTATAAAAGCCTCAAGCTGCGTGGTAAATGCTTCTGTTTGTTCCAGACACGGAATATGTCCGGCGGCTTCAATAGATTGGAATTCAGCATCTGGAATCAGATCTGCTAGTTCTCGGACAAGTGTTGGCGATGTTGCCCTATCTTCCGCGCCAACAAGACATAACACCGGCACCATAATCGCTTTGGCCTGCTCCGTAAAATCCGTATCTCGGATCGCCGCGCAGGTTCCCGCATATCCTCTCGGGTCCTGCCGTTCGAACATGGCGCAGCATCCCTGATAAACAGGATTTTCCGGCTCCCTGAAGGTTTTTGTGAACCAGCGTTCCATAACGGTTTCCGTCATAACAGACAGGCCATCCTTCAGGACGGCATCGATCCGGCTCTGCCAGAGGTCGGCGTCGCCGATCTTGTGCCCTGTATCGGTGAGGATCAGTGCCCTCACCAGATCCGGACGGCTGGCATAAACACCTTGCGCAATCATGCCGCCAACCGAAAGGCCGCAAATGATGACATTTGTTAGTTCCAGATGATCCAGCAATCCGGTCAGGTCAGCCACATGGTCTGCCATGCTGTAAGGCGGCTTGCCAAGGCTTGATAACCCGTGCCCCCGCTTGTCATAGCAAAGGGTCGTATAATCCGCGCCCAGTCTGTCCCTGACCCCGTCCCAGATCCTGAAATCCGTTCCAAGGGAATTGGCAAAGACCAATATCGGCTTATCTGCCGCAGCCTGCTGCAGGTCAAAATGGAGGGTGATATCGCTTAACGTTAAAAAATTCACATGCTTCTCCCGTAACCTTATCCAAGCAGATTGAAAAAGTTCAGTAAAATGATATTTTTACTTAAATTCATAATCATATTGGTATGAATAATGCAAAACCGGATTAAATTTCGTCATCTCCAGACATTCATCGAAGTGGCTCGCCAGAAAAGTGTCGGAAAATCCGCAGATATTCTTGGGATCAGCCAGCCGGCCGTAACCCGAACCATTCGGGAGCTGGAGGAGATTCTAGGGGTTCAGTTGTTTGAGAAAGAGGGGCGCGGTATCCGGCTTGGCCGGATTGGCGAGGTTTTCCTTAAACATGCCGGGGCCAGTGTCGCCGCTGTTATGGACGGCATGAACTCAGTCCAGCAGGCCCGTCAGCAACAAAGCCCGCCGGTTCGTATTGGCGCCCTGCCCACGGTTTCCGCCCGCATTATGCCCGATGCGCTAGAACGATATCTGAAAGAAGAAATCAGCGGGGAGATCAAAATCGTCACCGGGGAAAATTCGGTTCTGCTGGAACAGCTCCGACAGGCGGAGCTCGATCTTGTGGTCGGGCGTCTCGCGGCACCGGAGAAAATGACCGGCCTGGAATTCAAGCATCTTTACAGCGAACAAGTGGTCTTTGCCGTCCGGAAAGATCATCCGCTTCTAAAAACAGATCCTCTCAGACTTGGGGATCTTGAGCGCTACACCATCCTGATGCCCACTAAGGCATCGGTTATCCGCCCCTTTGTGGAGCAATTCCTGATGGCAAACGGCATCCCGGAACTGCCGGTACAGATTGAAACCGTCTCCGATTCCTTTGGCCGCGCCTTTGTGCGCTCTACCGATGCCGTGTGGATTATATCGGAAGGAGTCGTGTCGAATGATTTGCGGGATGGCCGGATGGCGATCCTGCCCATTGATACAAGAGAAACCCGCGGTGCCGTCGGCCTGACCACCCGCGCGGATGCCACCAGCAATGCCGCCCTTGCCATTATGTCCCAGAGCATCCGTGCTGCCGCTGACGCTCATACACAGTCCGGTCGGTAACAAAAGCGTGTACAGGAGGTGAATTGCAGAGCCTCTCACATCCCTTATCTTGCTCATCAGGAGGGTTCTTTATGACACTGAAACATTTTCTATCCGGCGCAATCCTCGCCGCAGGCCTGACAGGCGCCAGCTTTTCCGCTCAGTCGGAAGAGTTAGCCGTTGCCACTTTTGCCGGTGGCTGCTTCTGGTGTGTGGAGAAGGATTTTGAACATGTCAAAGGCGTCAAATCCGCTGTTTCCGGTTATACAGGCGGGATGCTTCAAAATCCCACCTATCGGGACCACGGCAAGCATGTGGAAGCCGTCCGCATCACCTATGATCCGGCGGTCGTCAGCTATGACCAGCTTCTCAATATCTTCTGGCGTTCCGTCGATCCGACGGATGGCGGCGGCCAATTCTGTGACCGGGGCCATTCCTATACAACAGCAATTTTTGCGAATAATGAAGATCAGTTGAAGAAAGCGGAGGCTTCGAAAACGGCTCTGGATGCTGCCGGGACATTGAAAAGCCCGATTGTGACACCGGTTCGTACCGCCACCCACTGGACAGACGCGGAAGACTATCACCAGGATTATTACAAGAAGAATCCGGTCCGCTATTTCCTGTACCGCAAAGGCTGCGGCCGGGACGCCAGAATTCAGGAACTGTGGGGCGATGAAGCCCATGCAGGTATTGATAAAACGAAATGAAGTCGACATGCCATGTCGATTTTCAGAGTTTGCCGTTCTGTTATCTTTTAATTATTCCGACAGTAAAATCGTAGCAGTTGCTTCATGATTTGGTTCGCACCTCCATCAGAGCAGATAAACATACTTTCTCGCAAGAGAAGTACCGTTTCTCGCTCAATCCTGCGAACAAGGCGCGGTATCAGATTAAGTCGATTCTTTTATAAATCAATCTGTGAACCTTATTTGTTTACCGTTTCAACTTTAAGAGGGATTCCTAATTCTTGTTTTAAAATAATAGCGAGTTGATCTGAGGCTTTTTCCACTTTCTCTACATCTTCTGAAATTTGCCTATCCAACTGTACAGCAAGATTATTTACTTCAAAAATCTTCGGGCCAGCGGTGACAAACTTCGCTGGATCAAATTTTGCTTGCCCTTGACCATCGATCATTTCGCTGGACAGCATTGAGTTCAGTAGCGCTCGCTCTACCCCATAAACCCTGAAAAGCTCAAAGTCACTATTATAAGAATGATCAAGCATTAGAATTTCGTTTAATAATGCGATTTGTTTCAATGAAGCAAGCAACGTAATTTCTTCTGAAGAAAAGTATATTTCTCTTTGCCGAACAGCTAGTGGAGTTATGACTTGCCATAGTTGCATATTTTCTTTGTGTGCTTCTGGGATCTTTTTTTTACATTCCTTAATATGCTTTTCAGCGGTAATTAAGCCCGCTTGAATTTTGGCAAATTTGAAAAATAGTGAATATCCCAAAGCTTTATTATTTTCAGATTTTTCAATCTCTTTCTGTTCTTTCGCAAACTGATTTGCTCTCTTTTGGACCAGAAAGCCTATACCTCCGGCTATAATAGCACCGGTGATAGCGCCAATTATCGTCGCTAGAGAATTAGAGTCCAAACTTGCAAAGCCCTGCCAGATCAAAATACCTAATTTAAGAATATACCACCCTGATACGAATACAGATTCTTCAATAACGCCCAACACATGTTCTTCCGTCTATTACCCTGAATTTGAGCATACCGTACATAGCCTCTAGAGGATATAAAGATATTCCTAGAAATTCCTTTTAAGGTTGCATTGCAAATAACACCCTATTTAGCAAGAATTCTGTACTTTGATTGAACATTAGAAAAGTAGCTAGCTTTGCGGCCCATTGTCGCGGACAGGGCGTTTATGGTTTTCAAAGGCAAGCGGGACGCGTCTAATAGCAGGATCTTGTGAAAGGTCCTGTTATGCAGCAGAGTACAGCGCAACCCACCGCCGCCTTTCTGTTTGAGGGCGGGTTTCGTATCTTCTTTCTGAGCGCCGCCTTCTATGCGGCGCTGATCATGGTTCTCTGGATCCTCGACCTTTCCGGCGCCAGTGATCTTCTGGGCACCCTGTCCCTGCTGCCCGGCTCCCTCTGGCATGCGCATGAACTGATTTTCGGCTTTGTCATGGCGGTTGTTGCCGGTTTTCTGACAACAGCGGTTCCTGTCTGGTCGGACAGCCCACGCATTCGCGGTGCAGAGCTTGCGTTTCTCTATGGTCTTTGGCTGTTGGGCCGTCTGGCGGTTTTCTTTTCCGAACTCCTGCCCATGTTGCTGTCCAGCCTGATTGATCTTGCCTTTATTCCGGTCCTTGCCTGGATTATCGCCAGGCGGATTATTGCCAAAAAGCTCTGGCGGAATATGGGATTTATTCCGCTGCTACTATTGATCTTTACCGGCAATCTGCTGGTCTGGATGGAAATGCTGGCCTTTACGGCTGTCTCAGCCAATACGGGCATTCGCCTGGCCATTGGCCTTCTGGTGCTGATGACCGTGTTGATCGGCGGGCGGGTCACACCTGTTTTTACCGGTAACTGGCTCAAGCGCCACGATATGGCACCTTTGCCGCAAAGCCCAGGCTGGCTGACAAAAGCCACTTTGATCAGCTGTCTGGCAGTTATTCTCGGGGAACTTTTCTTCCCGCAAACCGTGCCGGTCAGCCTCCTCTACGCCCTCGCAGGCCTCCTGATACTGCTCAGGCTCGCCTACTGGCAGGGGTGGCGAACTGCGAAGGATCCACTTATGTGGGTCTTGCATCTCGGATATGCCTTCCTGGGATTTGGCTTCCTGGCCGAAGGTACGTCTATTCTGATTGAGGATTTCCCGGAGATCCTGGCCAATCATGTCCTGACCATCGGCGGGCTCGGGATCATGATCCTCGGCATGATGTCAAGGATTGCCCTCGGTCATACCGGCCGTCCCCTGACAGTGAGTCCGGTCATCACCTTCAGTTATTTCCTAATCCTCATCAGCATGATTGCCCGTATCGTACCACCCCTGGTACTGCCTGATCTGGAGGAGGTCGGCTTGCATCTGGCAGGTACCTGCTGGACCCTGGCCTGGCTGCTCTATCTCTGGATCTACACACCGATCCTTGGCAGTCCTCGGGCGGACGGCAAGGAAGGTTAGTGCATGTCTACTGATCTGCCATCGATTTGACCACCTGTTCCGTCAGCTCATTCGCCGGGAACATGCTTTCGATCATGATCTCTTCTGCCGTTATATCCTGCGGAGTACCGAAACTGGCGATGGTGGTTATAAAGGACAGAACCATCCCGTTCATGTCAAACTCGATGGGCAAAACCGGCGGAGCATCCTGGGTTGGATCATCGAAATGCCATTCGCCGGGAATATCCGGATAGGACAGGACTTCACGCAGCACCTGGGCTAACGGATCATCTTCCTCTTTCCCGCGGAGTTGCCGGTGGGCCCGCTGGATCATATGCTGGGCCGCTTTTTCCCAGTCTTTCACCAAAGGCTTAAAGCCGTTTGGATGGAGGGTCAGTTTCAGCGCATTTGGCGGTCCGTCCATGCCTCCCATGGGAACGCCGATGGCGTTCATGATCTTGGCGGCCGCATGATTGACCATCAGGATATCGAAACTTCTGTTCATCACCGTTGCCGGGTAAGGTTCCTGGTTCGCCAGCATGATATCCAGGACCTTGCGCACCGGATCAAGGCCCGTCTGATCCAAGGCTGTTTCTTTATAAGCAGGGCTGTAACCCGCCGCATTCAGCAGCTTATTTCTCTCGCGCAACGGCAGTTCCATCACCTCACACAGGCGGAGAACCATTTCCCGGCTGGGTTTCGAACGGCCGGTTTCAATAAAGCTGATATGCCGGGCGGAACTATCCGCCGTCATCGCCAGATCCAGCTGGCTGTAACCGTGGATCTGCCGCCAGCGGCGCAAGAGCCGACCAAATTCGGAAATCTTACTGGTGACTATGGTATCGCTCATCCACCCTCTCCCGGTCCGTTTGATCCGGGCACTATAGCGAAGATCAGTGCCTTTGAATATTACCTCAGAGGTAATCGGTTTCATGAGATAGATTATAAGATCGGTTTAGGGTCCTGACCCTAATCTACCACCAAAGCGACTTTCAGTTTCTGCAAAGCAGCCTGGTACCTCTTCCCAAGAGAGGTCGCCCGATCCTCAGGGAGAAGAGCCAGCCGGGCGGGATCACTGTTATCCGTAAGATCCGCGAATTTTACCCGCATGGCGCCCCGATTACCCGTTGCAATCAAGGCCTCAATGCGCTGCTGATAGGTCAGGCCGTCCGATGGATCTTTGGTGACAAGCTCCACAATCCCGACCGTCTGTTCCGTATAACCGCGAGTCCTCAATGTGTCAGCGGTGATAGCGCAATCTTCGATCGCATCATGCAGCCAGGCTGCATGAATCTCGGCTTCGGATACCCCCGGAAATAAACGCGTCAGATGTCTGACAACCCGTGCCAGATGAGTGACATAGGGCTGGCCTGCCTTATCCGTTTGATCCGCGTGGAGCCGGGAAACCCAATCCCGGGTTTCCTGAACTGTCGGATGCGATATCGTCTCCGGCATTCTAACTTAACGCTCTCCCCTCGCCACGCTGGCAGCCTCGCGAATAACAGCAGGATCGCCAATATGATTGGCCAGGACCAGAATAAGCTTGGCATTCACCAAGACGCTTGTTTCATCATCCAGCCCCTCATGCATTTTAATCAGAGCCTCATAAATCTCATCAGGAGCATCCGTATTGATATCGAGCTTCAAACCCATGTCAAACTCCTTTTCCAAGCGCCGTGTCGATGGCCGCTTTAACCCTTTCCGGTCTCACGTCATTCCAGCGCCCGACAATATGCTGATCCGGCCGGAACAGATACACGGTTCCCTCACGCGCGCCGTACCGTTCAAAAGCCAATCCTGTCGGATCGTCAAGTCCGTCGCCTGAACCGCCAACCTGAACAACCTGCGCATCTCCTTCGAGAGCTTCTTCGAGGACTGCAACACTGTCGGTATTCTCGCCAAAATAAAGGGCCGTAAACTCATCCCCGATATGGGACAGAAGCCAGTCTTCCTTGCCAACCGGCGCATCAATGATTGGATCACCGGCAGCCGGCCCCGCAGCAAACGATCCGCCGCCATCACTGTTCAAACTGGAATTCGAATAGGGAACAGCCGTTGAAAGGCGTCCTGAATTGACAAAAGGTCGGGCAAATTTGTGATCTCGCGACAGTTCCAGAACAGCATCACGAAACGTTTCCGCCATCTTGGTCTTCGGTGTAATAAAATCGGTGGACCGGGTGGAATTCAGGATATTGACGTCGGCAACAGCGGTCGCCTCATCATTATAGGTTTCCAGCAGGTCCTCGGGTGCCTCACCTTCCAGTATCCGATCCAGCTTCCAGGCAAGATTTTCGATATCCTGCATCCCCCCATTGCAGCCACGCGCACCAAAGGGCGATACCACATGGGCGGAATCACCGGCAAAC
>DIYE01000320.1 GCA_002428885.1 Alphaproteobacteria bacterium UBA6062 | reverse complement strand
GATCACCAGCGCCCCAAGCGCGCCCACTGCACCGGCTTCCGTCGGTGTGAAAAGCCCGCCGTAAATGCCGCCCAGAACCAGCGCGACCAGCAGAACAATCGGCATCAGTTTAAAGGCTGCCTCCCGGCGGCTGATCACCGTCTCTATGGTTTTGCCTGCCCCGGCACCGAGACGATCGGCGAAAACAACAATGGCGATCGCGAAAGCCGCCGCCAGCAAAAGGCCCGGCAGAATGCCCGCAATAAACAGATCGCCAACCGACTGTTCCGCCAACACGCCATATAAAATAAGCAACAGGCTTGGCGGGATCAGCATGCCCAGAACGGAACTGCCGGCGACAATGCCAACCGCAAAGCGCGGTGAATATCCGAAGCGCAACATCTCAGGAACGGCGACTTTCGTGAAAACGGCAGCGGAGGCTATGGAAATACCGGTAATGGCGGCAAAGACCGCATTGGCAGCCACTGTCGCCACGCCGAGCCCGCCCCGGATTTTACCGAGGATACGATTGGCCACCTCAAACGTGTCCCGCCCGATATCAGCAACACTGACCACCATCCCCATCAGCACAAAGAGCGGTACGACGCCGAAGATATAGCTGGAAATACTGTCATAGGCGGCCAGGGCAAGCAGCTTACTGGCCAAAACGGGAGATCCTTTGATGGCCCAGACCCCGACAAAGGAACATAAGCCCAGGGCAATGGGAACATAAAGCCCGGCATAAACCAGCAGCACCATCATCCCGAGCGACAGAAGACCGATATCCAGATTATCCATCAACCGGCCTCCGAATAGCTGTCCGCCGGTTTGTCGGGCGGAGATCCGACCGCTGCTTTGTAAAAACAACGGATAGCTGCTTCCAGAAACTGCAGTCCGGTCGCCGCGGCGCCAATGACGATAATCAGTTTGACCGGCCAGACCGGTGCGGTGAAATCCCCGATTGAGCCGATAAACACATCACCGTTCCAACTTTTGACAAAAAGCGGCCAGCCCGCCTTGACCAGCAGGCCGACAAAAAACAAGCCCGCAAGATTGAAAATGCCGTCCAGTATTAGTGCCATGCGGGGAAAAGACCGAGACAGAAAGCGGGTAAAGGCGTCGGAGCGGGTCAGCCGTCCGGCCCGCAAGGTGTGGGCAAGCTGCAAAAATACAATGCCGACAATAGACAGGCTGACCATTTCAGGAACACCGCGAACCGGTGCACCGAACAGCGCCCGCCCGGCTATGTCAGAATTGATCAGCACCATGAGACAAATGATGAAGAGCGTGCCGACACCGTTCAGGATGCCTGACACGCTCTCCAGACAGGAGGACAAAAAGCGGAAGAGAGACAGTGGGGTATAGCTGCCTCTCTCTTTGCTATGACCAGTCACCCTCCTTTATTTGTCCCAGTCCCGAAGAGGCTCCACCCCTTCTGTGCGCTGAGCATCCATATAAGCCTTCAGAACCTTGGTTCCGGCTAGCCCTTTATCATCCAGTGCCTTGGCCCAGTCCATGGCGAAATTAGGCATGTTTTTCGCCCAGGATTGCCGTTTGGCAGCCTCAAAATCACTGAATTTCGCGCCTTTGCCTTCCATGATCGTGGTAAATTTTGTGACCGAGGCTTTCAGGTCCGCGCTATAGGCCGCGGTATAGGCTTGCGCCCCTTTCTTCAACGCTTTTTTAAGGGCCTCCGGCTGTGAATCATACCACTCCTTGTTGGCCGCCATTCCACCGACATAGGGCGAGCCGAAACTGACCCGGGTAACGTAAGGGGCAACCTCGAACAGTTTGGCAGGCAGGGCGGCGGATACAAAAACAATCGCCCCGTCATACACACCGGTTTTGATAGCGTTGTAATATTTGGTGAGATTACCGGACACACCGACGGCACCAGTACCTTTCAGCCAGTTAATCGCAGCGCCTGGTGTGCCGATCTTGCGGCCTTTCAGATCTTCAACGGAATTCACCGGGAATGTGGTGAAAAGCTGGTAATCATCAATGCCGAAGCCGCCGCCGAGATAGGTCATATTGTGCTTTTCCCAGGCAGCAGACATTTCCGGAACCGTCCGGTGAAGATCATCAATTATTTTGGTCGTTTTTTCGGGATCCTTTGTGCCGAACGGCGTGTAATAACTGACATTCTGCAAGGGCAGCTTGGCCGGCTCGAACAGGGAAGGGACGACAGCGACTTCAGCCAACCCCTCTTCCAGTGCTTCCAGTTCCCCGCCGACTTTGGCAAGGGAGCCGCCATATTGTTCACTCCAGTTAATGGTGATGCCGGAGCCTTCCAACTCCTTATTGACCGCCGGAATAAAGGTATTGGTCAAATGTTTCACCCAGCGAAAAACCGGGGGGTGACCGTTAACCAGGGTAATCGAAACTGTTTCCGCTAACGCAACATTTCCCATCAAAGGGATCATTGCGAGGGCCATCGCCCATTTTTTCAAAGATACTCTCATCTTCTTTCCTCCCTAGAATTTATTTACCCTGACCGAGCGCCCGGAGACCGGCCGCCGCGAAAGTGACATTCCGGATCAGGATCTCCTCAATATCATCATCGTTACACTTACCATCCGACAGACCGGCCGCCCTTCCCGTCTTCGACATGGAGGTGAGGGCAATACCGACCGCAAACAGATACCCCCAGACGGCATCCTGATCGGAAAGACCGATCAAAATATCCTGGATTGCCGCAACATAAAGCCGGGCAATGGGGTCATAATATTTCCGTGTGAGGGCCACGGATCTTTCATCGTTGGCGCTGGCCGTTGTGGCCAGCAGGCGGGCGTAATAATGACCGCCGCCCTTTGTGTCATGCCCAAGCTCCAGATTGGGCCTGAAAAATGCTTCGAGCAGGGCTTCAAGGGAGACTGCATCCCCTGCCCGAAGCATTGCGAGGGATTTTTCCCTAGCCGAATTGATCGCACCGGAACGCCTGGCGACCACGTCTTCAAACAGCTTTTCCTTGGTATCAAAATGATAATGGATCAGCGCCTGGGCCACTTCTGCCTCTCCGGCAATCATCCGCATGGAGGAGCCATCAAAGCCTTTGAGCGCAAAGACCTTCTCCGCTGCGTCCAGAATGACCGATTTACCCGGTTCTTTTGCCACTTTTTCCTCCCTGGGCAGGAGCGCCTATGGTTAACATTAACGCCTGACTGATCGATCAGTCAATATTCATGAGAAAAAAATAATTATGATCTTCCGTGTCCCCACCTGGAAAAAGACACAAAAAAGGGCGGATAAACCGCCCTTTTTTCAACACCTTTCCGACCGGTCAGCCGTAAACCAGATTTGGCAGCCAGGTGATAATCTCGGGGAAGATCATACAGAGAGCCAGACCAACAAACTGCAGGGCCAGGAAAGGAAGAGCCGCTTTAAAGATATCCGACATGGGAATATGATCGGGCGCAACACCGCGCAGGTAAAAGAGGGCGTAACCGAAAGGCGGCGACAGAAAGCTCATCTGCATATTGACCAGATACAGAACGCCGAACCACAGAACCAGATCCCCGCCATCGTCAAGACCGAAGGCGGCGGCCCCCAATCCCTTGATAATCGGCACGAAGATCGGAACACAGAGCAGCAGGATACCCACCCAGTCCAGGAACATCCCCAGGATAATCAGCAGCACCTGCATGAGGATCAGAATGCCCCACGGGCCAAGGCCGGTTGCTGCAAGCGAATCCGTCACGAATGTCTGACCGCCCTGCAGGACATAGAGCCCCACAAAGATGGTTGCACCGAACATGATCCAGATCACCATGGAGGAGGCCTTCAGGGTGGTTATCACCGCTTCTCGTACCGTATTCCAGTTCAATTGCCGGTGCAGCGCCGCCACGATAAAGGCACCAAACGTCCCGATACCAGCCGCTTCCACCGGTGTCGCAGCACCTGAAAACAGAACGGAGAACACCACCAGGATCAGGATGATCGGCGCGGCCATCTGTTTCGTCAGTCTTAGTTTATCCCCAAAACTGATCCGTTCTGAGACCGGAATAGGTGGACCTTTCTCGGGGTCCAGATAACACATCACCGTGACATAGAGAATATACATGCCCGACAGCAGCAGACCCGGCAGTACAGCGCCGATAAACAGCTCACCCACCGATTGTTCCGCCACCACCGCATAAATGATCGCCAGAATAGACGGCGGGATCAGGATCCCCAGCGTACCACCGGCCATGATCGATCCCATGGCAATTTTGGTATTATACTCCCGGGCCAGCATGGCGGGCAGGGCGATAATCCCCATGGTGACAACCGCCGCCCCGATCACGCCGACCATGGCGGCCAGTATTGTTGATGCAATAATGGTCGCCGAGGCCAGGCCGCCTTTTAGACCACCCAGCAGCTTGTAGATCACATCGAACATTTCGCGGATCAGTCCCGCTCGTTCCAGCATCGCCGCCATAAAGATAAAGAGCGGGATCGCCGATAGCTGATAGTCGGTCATCAGCGGGAAAATCCGGCTCGGAACGATGTTCAGGGTTTTAGCGTCACCGAGAACAAACAGAAAAACACAAGCCAGACCACCGGTTACAAAGGCCAACGGCAAACCCGCCGCCAGCAGAACCAGCAGGCTCCCGAACATGATCAGGGTGAGCCACCCGATATCGATTTCCAGACCCATCAGACAGCCTCCTCTTCCTGAGACGGTCCCGCCAGAATGGCGATATCTTTGAGAACCGTGGAAAGCCCCTGCAAAATCAGGAGGATACTACCGACAATCATGACACATTTCACCGGCCAGTAATGGACGGCCCATTCGGTAAAGGACACCTCATTCTGCCCGATGGCATCCAGGGAAAAGATAAAACCGGTCACCAGAAGCGTTCCGGCGAAAATGAAGAAAAAGACGGATGTCAACAGATCGACCATCGCCTTGCCGCGTCTCGACATCTTGGCGTAAAAGATATCAACCCGCACATGGCTTTCCGTCAGCATGGCGTAGGAGCCGGCCACCAGATACTGCATCCCGAACATCAGAAACATGGATTCGTGCGCCCAGTTGGTCGGGGAATTAAACACATAACGGACCACCACTTCGTAATAATAAACAAACACCGCAATGACAGACCAGAAGGCAACATACTCACCGGCAAAGAGGGATATTCGATCAAGCAGGCCCGCAAAGCCGGTCCCGGCAGCCTCCCGATCATCGCCGAGATCCTCTTTTTCAAGAGGTGGTTCAGGATTTTCCTTCAGACGGTTCTCGGCCTTCTTCAATAGTGAAGGAATCAACGCCAGATCCAACGCCAGCAGAGCCAGAATGACAAACAGGGCATACAGCGCAAAACTGTCCCAGCGTTCCCGCACCTGTTCTGCCTCCGCTGCCGCCTGTTGCAGACCGGTTATTTCGCTCCGGGTTTTCTCGATAGACGTCCGATTACGATCAATCTTCTTGTTCTCTTTATCAATCCGCCGTTCCTGACGTTTGGCTGCCCGGTCTCCGGTCTCAAGGCTCTTAAGCCGTTCCATAGCCTTGGCGACGGCCGCTTCGGACTTTAAAATAGCCTTTTCCTTGCGAGCGATGGAACTGTCAACAACGGCAAGCTCGGCAATCGCATCGGAATGGATGACACGGGCCTCCCGTTCTACGGCAGAGGCATACAGGATCAGGGCAAAGAGCGGCCAGAAAATCAGACCCAGACTGTTGCGAAGATAAAGACGGTGAAGTCCCAAAAATCCACCGACCAGCCAGACAAAATAAGCTGTGCCCATGGAATAACCGCCCTGACCGTCTTTTGCAGATCGGCGGGACAGATACATGGCAATCAGCGGAAAGATCAGCAACCCTGACCAGTACAGCCAGTGCGGCAAGACGAAGTTGACGCTCGGCATCGCTCAAGCTCCAATCGGTAATCAAACAGGAAATGCCGGGGTCGGCAAGGCAACCCCGGCTCAGGAAAAATCAGAGATCGAGTTTATATCCCTCGATCATCTCCGGCGTCACATAGCCAAGAGATCCGGACATCATATAATCCAGCTGCACCTTGAAGATTTTAGCCGCATCCTTGTCCTTATTAGCCCAGGCGAACCAACGTTCCACGGCCACTTCGGTCAGAGCTTCCACATCATCCTGGGACAGGCGGGTGACTTCCGTGCCTTCCGCTTCAAATTTCTTCCAGGCTTCCTGATCCGCTTTCTGGATCTGGGCATGATGGTGGATGGAATAAGCTTTAACCTCCATGTCCACA
>DIYE01000112.1:11300-15869 GCA_002428885.1 Alphaproteobacteria bacterium UBA6062 | reverse complement strand
GGGCGGTGAAGGTGGTGGTGACGATGATATGGCCGCCGCTATGGGTGGTGATGGCGGCGGGGAAGATGCTCCGGCCGGTGCCAGCATTAACGAAGCCTCCAGCGGACAGTCTGCCCGCGTCCTAAACCAGGACGAAATTGACAGCCTTCTAGGCTTTGATATGGACGGAGACGGTTCCGGTGAGAAATCCGGTATCCGGGCCATTATTAATTCTGCGCTGGTCAACTATGAACGCCTTCCCATGCTGGAAGTTGTGTTCGACCGGCTTGTTCGGATGATGACAGTGTCCCTTCGTAATTTTACGTCGGATAATGTGGAAGTCAGTCTGGATAACATTACCTCAATCCGGTTCGGCGACTATCTTAACTCCATTCCTTTGCCTGCGATCCTGAGTGTTTTCCGCGCTGAGGAGTGGGATAATTACGGCCTGATCATGGTCGACAGTTCCTTGATTTACTCCATCGTGGATGTTCTGCTGGGCGGGCGCCGCGGAACCGCGGCCATGCGGATCGAAGGGCGTCCCTATACGACCATTGAACGTAATCTGGTCGAACGGATGGTCAGTGTAATTCTGGCAGATATGTCCGCTGCGTTTGAGCCGCTTAGCCCTGTTAATTTCAATCAGGAGCGTGTGGAAACCAATCCGCGCTTCGCGACTATTGCCCGTCCGGCCAACGCCGCTATCCTCATCAAACTGCGTATTGATATGGAAGATCGCGGTGGCCGGTTGGAAATGCTGCTGCCTTACGCGACACTGGAGCCGGTTCGTGAGCTTCTGTTGCAGATGTTCATGGGTGAGAAATTCGGCCGTGACAGTATCTGGGAAAACCACCTGGCGACTGAACTCTGGGCAACAGATGTTGATATTCTTGCCGTGCTGGATGAGCAGCAGCTTAGCCTGAACGAGATTTTGGCTTTGGATGTCGGGGATACCATTATGCTCAATGCGTCTCCCACCAGCCCGGTGGTTTTGCGCTGCGGCGGTATCGGTATGGTCTCCGGTAAGATGGGCCGCTCGGGTCAGAATATCGCGGTTAAAGTTGATAAAACTCTCAGGTATCTCGGGTGAGCATCATGATGAACGGACTTTCTGTATCTCTTATCCTTGATCTTCTGCTGGTCTGCCTTTTGGGGGCGACAATCCTGTTTTGCATCCGATTGAACAAAAAGCTGACAGTCATGCGCGAGGCGCAGGGAGAGTTACACAAGGTTGCTGCCGAGTTTGACCAGGCGATTGTTCGGTCCCGGCTGGGAATTGAGGAGCTGCGTAATGCCAGCCAGGTCGCAAAAGAGGAATTGAACGCCGAGCTGGAGATCGCAAAGCCTCTTATTGACGAATTGAAGCTGATCAATGCCTCAAGCACCAGGATTGCTGATCGCCTGCAGGAAAAGGTTGGTCATGGCTCGGAGGCTGGTGCTGTGCCGGTAAAGACAGCAACAGACAGAGTTGAAGATCCGGAAACGGATGACCCGGTCAATCTGCAACCGCGCACCGAGGCGGAGCGCGAACTATTGCAGATGCTAACCCGGAACAGTTAAACGAGTAGGGTTCTGATGATGAAAAGTCTTCGTATTCTTCCAGTAACCGTGATTGCCATGCTTTTGGTCTTCGGGTTGAAAGTTGGAGCTGTCTGGACCGACGCGAAAAGCGTCCTGTCTTCCTTAAGCGTGTCCGAGGTACAAGCCCAGGAAAAAACGGACGAGAAGAAAGCCGACAAGAAGGCTGATGAAAAAGCGGCTGATGCCGATGCTGGTAAAGAAGCCGTTCAGGAAGAGGCCGCCTCGGATGAAGAGCCGCCTAAATCCATCAGTGTAACTGAGTTGAGTGATAGCGAAATTGAAGTTCTGCAGCGGCTGGTCGAGCGACGGGATGCTCTGGATAAGCGGGATAAAGAACTGGATATTCGGGATAATCTGCTTCGGGCGACAGAGGCCCGTATCGACGAAAAAATATCAAAACTCAAAGAGATAGAATCAACAATTCAGGATCTGCTTAAAGCGTATGATGAACAGGAACTGAAGAAACTGAAGAGCCTGGTTGCTATCTACGAAAAGATGAAGCCTAAAGATGCGGCCCGTATTTTCAACAGTCTTGATATGGCTGTTCTGCTGGACGTAACCGGATTGATGAAAGAATCAAAACTGGCAGCGATCCTTGGAAAAATGGAAGGCGAGCGGGCGAAAAAGCTCACGGTGGAACTGGCAACCCGTAAGCAGCTGCCAAAAGTAGGCGGTAAGAACAGCTAAAACAGATCCTGACATGGCTTTAACCCCCGAAAAGGCTTGGTAATTTACGGGGGGTTAACCAATAGGACATAGTTTAGCGGTTTATGCGTGGATTGGAAACAGGTGTGACGATGGATCAGGCAGCATTTTCTCAACATCTTTCAGATCGTGTACGGGATATCCGGCAGAGTCAGGGAGATACTGTCAATGTCGTGGACGTCGCCGGCCTGTTGGAAAATCTCATGAACAGCGTAGAAGGCGATATAAGCGCGCCTGAAATCCATGTTCAGAACCAGATTCTGGGGCTTGTAGATTATATTAAAAAGGCTCGCGAGGAAATCTCTGACCTGCAACCTCACGAAATCAATGAGCAGCATATCCCCGCTGCGACAGATGAACTGACAGCCATTGTTGATGCGACGGAAGATGCTACCAACGTCTTTCTCGATGCTGCTGAAAAGCTCGGCAATATTGGTATGGAACTTGGCGGGGAACACGAAGAGAAGCTCAATGACATTGTTACCCAGATTTTTGAAGCTTCCAACTTCCAGGATATTACCGGGCAGCGGATCAACAAGGTTGTCTCCACCCTGCAATATATTGAAGGTGCGGTAAACCGGATGGCGGAATCCCTGGGACAACCGGTTCGCCAGGATCAGCCGCGGATTGATGTCTATGCAGATGCGAAGGCGAAGGATGAGCGCTCTGACGCGGACCTGCTGAATGGCCCTCAACTGGATGGCGATGGTAATTCTCAGGATGATATCGATGCCTTGCTGGCCAGTTTTGATTGAGTAAATGACCTGAACAATGACAGAGCAGCCGGACATCGGAACAGGAAACCATAAACCGGGAAGTAGTACAGCGATTATCTACGTTTCCCTGTATTTTCTGCTGCTTGCCTTTTTTATCTATCTTCACTCCATCTCAGCGCCGACGGAAGAGAAAGTGAAGCAGGTTATTGGTAGCATTGATTTCGCTTTCAAAGGTATCAAGCAACAGGAAAAGCTTGTTAAGGCAAAGGAACTCAGCGGGGATGAAATGGGCCTTGCCGCGTTTCATGCCCAGCTTAAGCGCGTTTATGAAACGGCCATTCCTCTTATTGAAAGCAAGGTCAATCAAAAGGGAGATGAATTACAGTTCGCCCTCCCGGCCAGTCAGCTTTTTGCTTCGGGCAGCCCCACATTACGGGAGACGAGAAACGAACTCTTCGAAGATGCATCTCGCATACTCATCAAACGGAGCGGCGTGGCACCGACAGATATGGAAATCCTCATCGATGCTGGGGAGAGGTTGCCGTCCGCGGACCAGGTGGCAAGCAGCATACAAGCCATGCGCCTGACGGCACTGGTAAACAGTTTTCTGGACAGTGGTGTCCCGGCCCGGAATATTTTTGTTGGGATGAAATCAGGAAAAGAAGACAAGATCCGCTTCCGTTTTTACATCCGCGAGCGTCGGGAAAATCAGTTCCGTAGAGAAGGAGCTGATCAATAATGCAATTTCAATACAGCATAAGAGGGAACGGCGCGCGCAAGAAAAACAGCATGTGGCTTACGTCACTAGCCGATCTGTTGGCCCTTTTGCTGGCCTTCTTTGTTCTTCTTTTTGCGATGAATGAGGTCAAGGATGATAGCTGGCAGGATGTTCTGGATACCTTGGGATATCGGCTTAATCTGCAAATGGAGCCGGTCGAAGACGGCGTGACAGCGGAAAAGAACGTTGAGCTGTTCACCGAGCAGCGGGCCTTTGCCCTTGATTATCTTGAAAATATTCTCGGAGAAAAAATCCGGGCTAGTGATGAGCTTAAGGAGGTTGAGGTTTTCAAGACCGAAGATCGCCTGATTATTTCCTTCATTGGGGATGCCTATTTTAATCCGGGCGCTGACAAGGTTTCCCAAAAGCTGGTGGATGGAGTACGGCTTTTAGGGGAAAGCCTGCGCTACGTTAAGAACCGGCTCGAAGTTTACGGGCATACAGATCCGACCCCAATGAACAATGCCTCGTCACCGGTTCATAATAACTGGAGTCTCTCCTTGTCCCGGGCATTGTCTGTTGCCGATACCCTGACGCGGGCGGGTTATGGTTTCCCGATCCGGGCTTTTGGTATGGCGGATTCCCGATTTCATGAGTTGTCCCATATAACAGATCAGGAAAAAAGATTTTCCCTGGCCCGGCGGGTTGATATTGTCATCCGCGAAGCGAACGGTCGGGAGAATGGGCAGTAAAATGATCCGCAATATCAGACATATTTTGTTGGGATTATGGTTCCTGTCTCTGGTGACCGGATATGTTTCGCTTGCCGCGGCAGCCGATAAAATTGCCATCCGGGCCGGTGAGCATCCT
>DIYE01000112.1:2899-11216 GCA_002428885.1 Alphaproteobacteria bacterium UBA6062 | reverse complement strand
ATGGCCGACTTGTCATGGACTGGGGGCGGGCTCAGACGGTTGATGCCCGGATTGAAAATGGTTATCTGGTCATCCGTTTTCCCGAAGCGTTTGACGCTAATCTCTCCATCGCTTCACGGGGATTGCGAAACTACCTGGGAGCAGGGGAATTTCTGGATCAGAACAAGACCGTCCGGTTTGCCCTTAAAGGGGATTACACTCTTAAAACAGCTCGATACGGAACGGCCCATGCCTTTGATTTAAAAAAAGGCGGTAAGGCAGAAAAGGCGACGCTTCAGAAAATCCGTGTGCGCGGCGGTGAACATGCCCGGTATAGCCGGTTGGTCTTTGATTGGCCTTCCCGAATAGACTTTACGCTTCAGGTAGAAGACGGAAAGACGGTTCTTTCCTTCGACAAACCGGGAGATCTGCAGATCGGAAGGATCACCCGTGATCTGCCCAAATTCATCCGGGGAGTGAAGACAGCAAGGCGCGGCGGCAAAACAACAGTTACCGTTGAAACGGATCCGTCGGTGACAGCCAAGGCTTTTAGAAGCGGAAACAGTATTGCGGTTGATTTTAAACCGGGTAATCCACCGCAGGCCAAGCCACAAATCGCTAAAAAAGCAGAACCGGTTCGTGAAAAACCTCAACCCAAAAACCCGGTTCGGAAGATCACACCGGCTGAACCGGCTCAAAAGACAGTCCAAACTTCGGAAGCCCCCAAGCCGGTTGCCAATGTTACCGAAGCGAAGAAGCCAAAACCCCGATCCCTTATTCCGGAAGCTTCCAAACCGGCCAAGCCAGTAGCAGAAACGGCTGCCGTACCACCCAAAGAGAAACTGGTTGTCGAAGTCGGTAAGTTGAAAGACGGCTTCAGGCTGATCTTCCCCTGGAAAGAGTCGTCAGCCATGGCGCTTTTCGAACGGTCCGGTAAATACTGGCTGGCATTTGATAAACGCGTGCAGCTAGATTTCCGAAAATTAGGCGGCCCGGTTAAATTCCTGCTGGTTCGCAAAAAACAAATCCCTCATGATGAAGCAACGGTTGCCTCACTTACCGTTCGGGAGGGATATGCCCCAACGGTTACACGGGCGGAAAATGAGTGGCGGATTGACTTCCGGCTGGGAGAAACCCCAGTGATCGAAAACACCATTGATATTCAGCCTCAACCGGCGTCCGCAGACGGGGCGAGGGTCTTTATTCCAGCCGTGAATAATGGTAACCGTGTCTCCTTCATTGATCCGCAGGCTGGAGATGAACTGATTGCTGTTCCTCTTTATGCTCCGAGCTGGGGGCTTGGAACAACCCGGACATTCGCACAATTTACGGTCCTGCCGTCCATGCAGGGCATTGGTCTTCTGACCCGGGATTCCGCCGTTGCGGTTGCTGTTGAACGTAACGGTGTTTCGGTGACGGCAGCCGGTGGTTTACAACTGACACGGACCATCTCAAAAGATGATCTGTTCGCTTCCGGAGATCAGACAGATCGTTTTTCTGGCCAAAGAGACAAGGCCCAGCTTGTAAAGCTGGATGAATGGGCTCAGGTGCCGCCGAAGGATTTCTGGGAGAAAAAGCAGGTCCTTCAGCGCCGAGTTGCCAAATTGCCAAGAGCCGGCAGAAACGGCGCCCGTATGGAGCTTGCTAAATTCTTTCTGGCGCATGGATATCATGCCGATGCTTTCGCGGTTCTGGAGCGGGTGCGACTGGATGATCCGCGGGCCGACGATGATGGTATCTACAGACTGATCAGAGGATTGTCCTATCTAGGGCTGAACCATCTGGAAGAAGCGGAAAAAGATCTTTTCCATCCTGTTTTTTCAGGTGTTGCCGAAGTGGCTCCCTGGCGGGCGAAGGTGGCTGCAGGCAAGCAGGACTGGAAAACGGCCTCTCGTGAAATAAAGGCGGGAAGAGATGCTTTCGGTGTTTATTCCAACGATCTCCAGAATGAGTTCCGACTGCTTGATGCGGAAGCTGCACTGGAAGAGTTTGATATTGAAGTTGCCCAAAAAGCTTTGGAGGGGATCAAGACATCCCTCACGGACGGGGCGGATCCTAAAGTCGCGGCAACAAGGGAATATCTTGAAGGGGTAGCGGCGCTGCGATCCGGCGATATGGAAAGAGCCATCGGGAAGTTCGATCAGGCAATTGCGTTAAATTACCGTCCTGTCGAGACCAGGGCACGCTTTGCTAAAATCAACGCTGACCTTGCTCAGAAGGAAATTACCCCGGATGAAGCGATTGACCTTCTGAACAAGATGCAGTTTGCCTGGCGCGGTGACGATCTGGAAGTGGAAATTCAGAAACGGGTTGGGGATCTGTATATTGCCACCGGTCGTATGCGCGACGGATTACAGACTTACCGGCAGATTGTAAAAAGCTTCGCGAAAAATCCGAAAGCCCGTGATATTGCGCGTGAAATGGCTGATATCTTCAATCAACTTTTCCTGGAAGGCGGCGCCGATGCCTTGCCGCCCATCAAGGCGCTTGCGCTTTATTATGAATATCGTGAATTGACGCCGCTGGGTAAAAAAGGTGATGCGATGATCCGCAAGCTGGCGGACCGGTTGATCAAAGTTGATTTGCTGGATCAGGCCGCCCAGCTTCTCGACCACCAGGTGAATTTCCGCCTCAAGGGCGAGATAAAATCCTATACGGGTACCAAGCTTGCGGTGGTTCATTTATGGAATGAGAAACCGCAGGAAAGCCTCAATATCCTACAGAAAACCCGTTGGCGGGCCTTACCGCCGGAGGTCAAGCAGGAGCGTCTGCATATCAGGGCGAGAGCTAATTCCGATCTTGGTGATTATGAGGAAGCACTCGAGCTTCTGCTGGATGATAAAAGCCGTAAGGCAGATCTCCTGCGGGCTGATATCTACTGGCGGTCCAAAAACTGGCCGAAAGTAATCCTGTCTCTTGAAAAGCTCCTCGCGGAAAGCAACGCTGCCAACGCCGAGAAACTGGGATCTCTCGATTTGCAACGATTGATGCAGCTTGCTGTCGCGCGCAGCCTTTCCAATGACAGGGCCGGTATTCAGGCCATGCGGACAACCTACCGAAAGAAACTGGTTGGGACGCCTGATATTGATGCTTTCGATCTTATTACGGAAGATCCGGACGGATCGGAAACAGAGTTTCGTAAGCGTTCCACCGCAATCGCCAAAATCGCCCAGCTTGAATCTTTCATGGCCGGATATCGGGAGCAGTTAAAGAACGGCGAGTTCTGGGCAACCAATTAGAGCACGTTTTATGCTAGGCGGCGACTGAACCCTCTGTTGTCTGCCATTCCCGAAGGGACTGTCGAACGATTTGGAAGGCGGAAGACAGGAACAGGCCAGCCATAACACCGGCAACCAGAAGATCAGGCCAGCCGGTTGTTGTTCCCCAGACACCCAGCGCGGCGAACATGACGGCTACGTTACCAATGGCATCATTGCGCGAACAGAGCCAGACAGAGCGTACATTGGCGTCCCCATCCTTGTATTTCACCAACAGGGCGACACTGGCAAGATTGGCGAGCAGAGCGACAAAGCCGATCACACCCATAACCTCCGCCTTCGGGACACCAATGACAAAAACCTGATAGAGAGTGGAGCCGAGAACCCATAGCCCCATTAGGAAGAGGCTGAAACCTTTCAGCAGAGCGGTAGAGGTTCGTATTTTAACGGAGGCACCAATAACCGCGAGAGACAGGCCATAAGTCACAGCGTCTCCAAAGAAATCCAGCGCATCAGCTTGCAAGGCCTGAGATTGAGCCATGTGACCCGCTGCCATTTCGACAACGAACATGCCCGCATTGATCAGGATAACCGCCCATAGGCGACGCTTATATTCTTTTGAAACACCGTCGAAGGTCGCCTTATGGTTACAGCATCCGGCACTCATACTGAGCTCCCGCGTCGGGAGAGAAAGAGTTTCTGCTGAGGAAAGAGCATCTTTATGAACCTCTTTATTATCAGGTTCATTCTTACATAGGGGCTATAGCGACTAGAGGTTCAAGGAAAAAATGAACTTTTTCTCTTTTTGATGTGGGTTTTATGATACCTCCCTAGGGGCAGGATCTTAGTTCACACGACAAGAGAAGCAGACCCTTATGAATATTCGTCCCGAAACCGACGCTGATAAAGAAGCCGTCTACGATGTCGTTCGCGCCGCCTTTGATCAGGTAATGGAAGCCGATCTGGTGGATCAGTTGAAAGGGAATGGTGACAGTGTTTTTTCCCTGGTAGCGGAAAAGGAGGGAGAGATTATCGGTCATATCCTGTTCTCCCGGATGCAGTCACCTGAAGGAGCGCTGGGGCTGGCACCGGTATCGGTTTTGCCGGCTCATCAGGGAAGCGGGATTGGCAGTGCACTGATCCGCGAAGGACTGAAACGGGCAACGGACGCCGGCTGGAAGGCGGTTTTTTTGCTGGGGGAGCCTGCTTACTATTCGCGCTTCGGTTTTTCCGTCGATGCAGCGCTGCCTTTTGAAACCCTCTATCCGGTTCAGTATTTTATGGCCCTGGAGCTGACAACGGGCGGGTTGTCGGCGGGGGGCGGTGCAGCGGTTTATGCGGAACCGTTCCTTGAACTCGGGTAACAGCGGTCAATGGGGACTTGTATCAGAGGCTTCCTTATGTCATGTCACGGGAAACGATCTTGCGGGAGAATAAAAAATGAGTGGCTTGTTACCTGATGTTGATCCGGATGGATTGCTTGAATATTCTGTTGTCTTTACAGACCGGTCCCTGAATCACATGTCCGCAACCTTCCAGGAAGTGATGCGGGATATTTCATCAACCCTGAAGCAGGTTTATAAAGCTGATCATCTGGCCGTTGTTCCGGGCGGTGGTACCTATGCTATGGAAGCGGTCGCCCGGCAGTTTACAGGTGGTAAAAAAGCGCTGGTTATCCGGAATGGCTGGTTCAGCTTTCGCTGGACACAGATCTTTGAGGCTGGTTCCATCCCGTCCTCTCATACGGTTTTGAAAGCGCGGCGGCAGGATGACAGTCTTCAGGCAGCCTTTGCGCCGGTTCCTGTAGAAGAAGTGGTTGCCGCAATCCGCGCAGAAAAGCCGGATATGGTCTATGCGCCGCATGTGGAAACCTCCTCCGGGATTATCCTGCCTGATGAATATATGAAGGCGGTTGCCGAAGTAGTTCACGAGGTCGGCGGTCTTTTTGTTCTGGATTGTATCGCATCCGGCGCGGTCTGGGTGGACATGAAAGCCGTTGGCGTTGATGTTTTGATCAGCGCCCCGCAAAAAGGCTGGAGTGCCTCTCCCTGTAGCGGTCTGGTTCTCCTGAATGAGCGGGCAAAAACTGTTCTGGACGCTTCAGAGAGTTCCTCATTCGCCTGTGATTTGAAGAAATGGCTGCAGATCATGCAGGCCTATGAAAATGGTGGCCATGCCTATCACGCGACCATGCCAACGGATGCCCTTCGGAAATTTCATGACGTTATGAAAGAAACCGAAGCCTATGGTTTTTATAAAGTACGTGACGAGCAATGGGCGCTGGGGCAGGGCGTTCGGGATCTGATGGCGGCCAAGCAATTCCGCAGTGTCGCCGCCAAGGGGTTCGAAGCGCCGGGTGTCGCGGTATTTTATACTGACGACCCCGATATTCAGAACGGTAAAAAGTTTTCTGAACTGGGTATGCAGATTGCGGCTGGTGTACCTTTGCAATGTGATGAACCGGAGGGCTTCTCGACATTTCGGCTGGGTCTTTTTGGCCTCGACAAGCTGCATAATGTTGAACGGTCTGTTGCCAGTCTGGATACTGTTCTGAAGCAGATTATCTGATCCGGTTTCCGGTACGTCTATCGCCGCCGTTTGCGGACTGCTTTGGCATATAAGCCCCTTTCCCGCTGCTGAGGCAGGCCTGGTGAAATGATTGTTTTTCTCATAGGCCTGCCAGTCTTCTGCCTTGAAATGCTGAAGATCAGGGATGACTGAAAAGCGATTTAGGATATTTTCCTGATAGACACTGCGATGCAGCGGCTGTACCTGCATCAGGGGCATATCACGGGAAAAAGAGAGAAGGGTATCGGTTTTCAGGATCCGGATATTGGTAAAGAGCGGGCCAAACCAGGTGTCGCTTTCAATAATGCCGTCATAATAATCGCAATCATTTCTGCGAGGCAGATTGACGGGATTCCTGACCAATAGAGACCAGCCAGGGGCGGTTCGCGCAATCATACCGCTCCAGATTTTGACAACATCGGGTTCAGGTGCGGCTGATAGGAAAGGGGGGGCATATCCTCTGACTGACGGTGGACAGTTTTTGTCAAATAAAGGCGCAAAATCCGGATATTGAATAACATCAAGAGGATACCAACAGTTCGATTGTTCGAATGACCAGAAAATGTTTATGCCATCCGATTGCAGATTAAAGCTCACCGGTGGAAACAGATACCAGCCAAAGGCTGAAGCTGTTGTCATCGGCTCACAATATCGGAAAGCCCGTGTTGGTATGAGGCCACCCGCTGCGCGATCCGCTCTTTGCGGCGGCGGGCAATCAGGTATGAGCCTATAGAAATGGATCAGCGGATCCGGATCCCGCACAGGTTCCGGATCCGAAAGACAAGTATGATTTTTGTATGCCATACTCTGTTCTTTATGTCTTTAGAGGCGGAAAACCGGACTCATATTTCCGATGCGATGCTTACCCGTATCTTTCAACCTTAGAGGGATTACAGGGATTTTAAAGACAGGGCTCATATTTCCAATCCGGACAGAGCCGTTATCTTGTAAACAGGCGGGGTGTGGATGGGGGGTGTCAGGTTTTGCGCTGCAATCATTCATCGCTAGACGGTTGGCGAATTTTTTCGTTTTTCTAAGCATGAAAATCTCCCGTTTTGTGAAACAGGAAAATCCTAGAAACAGGGATTATGGCTGTAAAGCGCTCGTCACTCCCATCAGGCATTGATATGATTTGCTTACTTAAAGTCAGGGTTTTGCATTAAATTTTCTTTAGTGTAAGAGCGCAGGCTAAATTTTATAAAATAAAACCCCTTTAATATGAATAGGTTATCGCCTTAATTTCAGGTTCTGTAAAAGAAAAACACTATCCGGATATAAATGGGAACTCTGTTAAACCAGAAAAATTAAACTGGTTTTACAATGGAGACAGAAGAAAATGGATATCTTGCCAAGGTATGACAGGATCTCCGGTCGAGCCGCCAGCGATTTGTTTTTTTAGCGACATCAAGCGCATTGTCTCATTCTGCTTTTTTGTCACAGGCAGAAAACAACTCTTTATTTTATGGGCGCAAAATGTGCTTTCATGTAAGCCATGACACCTTATTGTAACTTCAATCAAAGATAGATTTAGAACATAAAAAACCTTGTGTAGTTTTGCAAAGGCTGGGAAAGCCGTTTGCGTACAACTGCTTGTCGGTTTCTCGATCACATTTAAGGGTTGTATTTTGAAAATAACCGGTTAAATGAAGGAAATTCGAATCAATGAACGGCTATCACTATTGGATTACCGTTTTCTGTTGAGAATGTCCGTAAAGAGGGAACTGTCTACGTTCCCGCCTGAGGCAACAGCGACAACTGTCTTGCCGCTGATATCGATCTTGCCGGACAGATAGGCGGCGAGTGCGACAGCGCCGCCTGGCTCGATGACGATTTTCAGGTCATTAAATGCTATGCGGATAGCCTCCGCCACTTCTGCATCCGAGACGACCAGACCACCTTCCAGGTTCCGTTTCATGATGGGAAAAGTGATGTCACCGGGAGTCGGGGTAACAATGGCATCGCAGATACTCCTATGGTCCCCTGAATTGGCACATTTTTCACCAGCAGCCAGAGATCGGACCGTATCGTCAAAATGCTCAGGTTCGGCCGTAAAGATCCGTGTCTCAGGGCTTCTTTCTTTCATGGCAAGGCTAATGCCGGACATCAGCCCGCCGCCGCCGCAGGGAGCCGCCAGGATATCAGCTTTTATCCCTTTTTCTTCAAGCTGCTCGCATATTTCAAGGCCGGTTGTACCCTGGCCGGAGATGACATCTACATTGTCATAGGGGCGTATCAAAGCCAGATTGTTGTCTTCGGCAATCCTGGCGCCCAACGCCTCTCGGGATTCTGTATATCTGTTGTAAGTCAGGACGTTAGCGCCATATCCTTTAGTATTATTCAGTTTAATGACCGGTGTATCTTCCGGCATCAGAATGGTTGCCTCTGTCCCCAGTAGGCTGGCCGCATAGGCAATGCCCTGGGCATGATTACCACTGGAAAAGGCAAAGACACCTTTGCTGCGCTGCGCATCGCTCAAGCGTGATATGGCGTTATAGGCACCGCGAAATTTAAAGGATCCGGTCTTTTGCAGCAGCTCACACTTAACGAGCAGG
>DIYE01000112.1:0-2835 GCA_002428885.1 Alphaproteobacteria bacterium UBA6062 | reverse complement strand
AACGAGCAGGCGGGCGCCTAACCTGTCGTTCAAAGCCGGAGATTCGATCAATGGCGTCTTGACAACGACAGGTTTGAGGGTCTCTGCAGCTTCCAAAACGGAAGCATAGGAAGGGGTCTCAGAAGAGCTCAAGGAAGGCATCCAGTCTTTTTATGGCGTCAGGTTCATCGAGGACAGGGACATGCCCCCGATTATCAAGAACCAGTGTTTTCATATTTGGATGGATGTCCAGCATCTTTTGAAAAACCTCTTCGCTTAGCACATCGGAGAGGGCTCCGCGAATGGCCAGTGTAGGAATGTCTTTCAGCGCTTCAAAGAAAGGCCAAAGGTCGATCGTCTCTCCACCATTCATTTGTTCCAGGAGCGCTTTACCCAAGGCGAGGTCATAGTTTGGGCGATAGTTGCCGTGGGCTTCATCATAGGTAAAAGCGGGCTTGGTGAGCGTCAGCCACGCAGCATCCTGAAGATCCGGGTAAGCGCTGTTAAATTGCTTTTTCTGAGCGGCGGCTGCTTCTTCCAGGGAAGAAAAACGTCTGTCTTCTCCAACATAACCGGCAATGCGGGCACCGCCGGAAGAGGAGACTTCCGGACCGATATCATTGAGAACCACTGCTTCCAGATACTGTGCCGCCAATCCGGCCAGCCCCATGGTCAGCAGGCCACCAAGGGACGTGCCGACAAAGACGGCTTTTCCGATATCGGAGACGGCCAGGAATGTCAGAATGTCACCGAGATAAGTCTGCGGATTATAGTTGCTGTATTCCGGGTCATAATCGGATTTTCCGCGTCCTCGATAATCCAGGCAATATACCATCCGGTCTTTTGAGTACCGCTCCGCAAAGGCATTAAAATCCCCTGAATTGCGGGTGAGGCCGGACAGACAGACAATGGGCGCGCGGTTGTCACTGTTGCCGTAGATTCGGTAGTAGAGGTTCAGGCCGTCATTGGACTGATAGCTGCTTTCGCGAAATGTCATTGTCTTCCTCGGTCTTTCCCCACCTCTCTAAAGTCCGAGTATAGGTAACATCTGTGAAAGATTGGTTATTTGCTGATCCGGAGTTGCGGGAATTTGCTCATCAGCCTGACCAAAGCGATTACACCAAAGGGTCTGGAAACCGAAATCCTTTGCCGAATAGGCGTCCCAGCCGTTGGAAGACTGAAAGGACATGTGGCTGGCACTGATCTCCAACTCGTCGACGGCCATTTGGTAAACGGACGGATGAGGCTTGAAAACGCCGACAGTTTCAACGGAATACACGCCATCCAGTAAATCGGCAATGCCAGCATTATCGACAGCGGATTGCAGCATTGCAGGGGAGCCGTTGGACAAAATAGCGGTTTTAAGCCCGGCATCTTTCAATTTTTTCAAGGTTTCAGGAACCTCTTCATAAACATCCAGCTTGAGATACAAGTCCATCAGCCGCTTTTTCAGTGCTTCGTCGGATATGTCGGCGGAGGCGAGGGCAAAATTCAGGGCTTCTTCCGTTACCTGCCAGAAACTTACATAATTATCCTGAAGACTCCTCAGCCAGGTATATTGGAGTTGCTTGGTGCGCCAGACATCAGAAATCTGCTCCCATTTTTTACCAAGCGCAGCTTGCTCTTCCCGGGCGGCGGCATTGACATCAAAAAGGGTGCCATAGGCGTCGAATACGCACGCTTTTACGCCTTCAAGTCTTATCACGGTATTGGCCTCTTATGTTATCGACCGCGCCCTTACATGAATGTCGGATTTTATATTGAGGATTACAAGCAAAAGCTCACATTTTTCAGAATGTGGGACGGCCTCGCGAAAGATCCGCATCTATCTGAACCATGCGATAACCGGTATTGCCCAGTAACTGGCGGTACATCTGAAGATTTTCGAGGACCCGCTGAACGTAATTCCGGGTTTCCGTGAAGGGAATTAACTCAATCCAGTCAATAACATCAATATCACCGGTCCGCGGATCACCCCATTCCCGGATCCACTGATTGACCCTTGAACCGCCGGCATTGTAAGCGGCGATCGCCAGAATATAGGAGCCGTCATACTTCCTGATGAGGGAGCCCAGATAGGTGCTGCCAAGCAATGTGTTATATTCGGGATTAGCCGTCAGCTTGGATTTGGAATAGGAAACCTTCAGCCGTCTTGAGACCTCCCGCGCTGTGGCGGGCATCAACTGCATCAGTCCCCGGGCACCGGCGCGGGATACCGCATCGGTAGCAAAGGCACTTTCCTGCCGGGTCACTGCCAGAATCAGCGGGACTTCAATAGAAGGATTATGAGGCGCATAATTATTGGTCGGCCAACTGATATCCGTAAGTTCCGTACCGAGTTGTGACGCCTTTTTAGCGACGGTCACCGCATAGTCGGGACGACCGATTTCGACGGCCAGACTGGCAAGGTAGGCATAGTCTTCCTTGTTGGTCGCCTGCCGGGTCAGGGCCAGGAAGAACGGGCGGGTCCGACGGGTCTGACCCAACTCAGCCAGATGCTTGATGGTTTTGATCAGCTCCGAACTATCCAGACGTTTCTTTGTCGTGAGGCCGGGCGGTGCCGTCCGATTGATGGGCGGCATATCCGTGTGGCCAAGCTCGTTCAAAGCCACCTGGCCATAGAAGGTCGAGGCGTGCTTGATGGCTTCCCCATACCAGTAACGTGCCGATTTCTCGTCTTTACGGATTGCATATGTACGGCCGAGCCAATAGGCCCCCCGGGATCTGCTGATCGGATAGCTTACATTATTGTAAAGCCGTTCGAAATGCTGATGGGCAATACCGGTTATCGCATGGTTAAGATAGATGCGGATCTTTCGCGAGGCCGTCCCACATTCTGAAAAATGTGAGCTTTTG
>DIYE01000251.1 GCA_002428885.1 Alphaproteobacteria bacterium UBA6062 | reverse complement strand
GGGTCAGGCCTTTGCCCTGATCCGGCAGGAAAAGGAGGGCTCTCCGCCGCCTGAGAAAGCGATTGAGCTGTACCGGAAAGTCCTCTCCATGGACGATACAGCACCGGAGGCCCTCTGGTATGTGGGGATTGCCGAAGCACGGGCCGGTAACAAGGATGAAGCCCTTAAGCTCTGGACAAAGCTGCAATCCCTTGTGCCGGAAGGAAGTCCTGTCCGGAACAATGTAAGCCGGGCGATAAACGCCCTTTCCGAAACGCCCCGGAATTGATAGATTGAAACCGGGTAGAAACCCGTCTCATTCAGGTGTTCAAAACGCACTAAGGGTCTATGGTCAGAATATCAGGCACGCTTACCAGTAATGTAACCCTGTCCGGACGGATGGCAGGCGGCGGGCCGCAATCCGCTCCGAACGGTGTAGAGCCTGTTCAGAAACCTGACAAACCTGTTTTCCGGGAAGACCGGAAACCGGATATGACGTTTGGCGGTATCGGTCGCCGGATTGATATCCGGGTCTGATGTCCCGCTTACACCTTCCGGCTCAGCAGGAAAAGGCAACAATGTGACCTCCACCAACCCGACGGATTATGGATTTGAACGCAAAGTGCCAGACGGCGACAGTCTTGAAAGGCATGTCTGTTCCGATTGTGGCTGGGTTCATTATGAAAATCCCAAGATTGTTGTCGGATCGGTGGTTACCTTTGAAGATCGTTTCCTGCTTTGCAAGCGCGCTATTCATCCCAGAAAAGGGTTCTGGACCCTGCCTGCCGGGTTTATGGAGCAGCAGGAAACCACCGAAGACGGCGCGCGTCGCGAAGCCTGGGAAGAAGCCAATGCGGATATCCGTATCCGGGACCTGCTCGGGATCTATAACATTACCCATATCAGCCAGGTACAGATCATGTATCGGGCTGAGCTCGCCGTGCCGGATTTTTCCGCCGGTGAAGAATCGGAAGATGTCCAGCTTTTCACCTGGGATGATATCCCCTGGGACAACCTGGCTTTTCCAACCGTTTACTGGGCTTTACATCAGTATCGCGAGATCTGCGATCGGGACACATACGTTCCCTTTGGCAATGCCGAGGGGGATTTGTTAAAACAATCCTTTGATATTATGAAACGATAGGCATAACCATGGGCTCCCATCTGATTTCCAAAACGTCACTGGCCTTGCTGCTGGTATCCCTGATGAGCTTTCCATCTCAGGCCAGTTTTCTCAATGATCTGAAAGGAGCTGCCGATAAGGTTCTGAAATCGACAGGCTCGTCTGATACATCTTCCTCCTCCGGCAGTTCGTCCCTCAGTCTGGGTGATGTGACGGAAGGTTTGAAAGAAGCGTTGAAAGTGGGAACCGAAACGGTTGTCGGTCAGATCGGCGCTGATGGTGGTTACACAAACGATCCGGCTATTCACATCCCGCTTCCGGAAAAAATGCAGCAGGCTCAGAAGTTCCTGCGCCAGTTCGGCCTTTCCGCCATGGCGGATGACGTGGAAGCCCGTCTCAATGCAGGTGCCGAAGCCGCGGCGCCGAAAACCAAGGAGTTGATCTGGAAAGCCATCAATGAAATGACGCTGGAGGATGCACAGTCGATCTATAAAGGTCCCGATGATGCCGCCACCCAGTATTTCCGTAAAGTCGCGACGGGGGATTTGAAGGAAACCGTTCGCCCGGTGATCGAACAGTCTTTGCAGGATGTGGGTGCTATTCAGGCTTATGACAATCTGATCGGCGAATATAAACAATATCCGCTGGTTCCCAATATCCAGTCTGACCTGACCGAGCATGCAACGGATCTGGCGCTGGAAGGTCTGTTCCACTATCTCGCCAAGGAAGAGGCTGCTATCCGGAATAACCCGATCAAGCAGACAACAGATATCCTGAAATCCGTCTTTGGCGGCTAGACCGTATACTCAATCATACTGTGCGGCCGCTTTATAGCGGCCCACGGGATCCGGCATAGTTCTGACGGGAGTGCTTATAAACCCGCCTCTAAAAGCAATAGGACGGCTGGTAATCCAAACAGGATTATGGTTGTTATTATGGAGGTGGTATTAGGCTTGATCAGATAGCTCTTGTCCGGTGATGCCGGATTATAAAAAACGGTAACTTCATCAGCAGATGTTTTAATGATACGGCTCATCTGCCATTTAATAACAAATTTCAGATTATAGGTGACGAATATCTGCCAGGGCGATAAACGCTTACCGGTATAATGCTCTCCATTTACAGTGTAAGTATATTCAACTTTTGTAGCATAGGTCTGATCAGAAGGAGGACGAGGTACTCCCCACCTTGATATTTCAGCCGTTTCCAACGTGCCGACTGTCATAGGCCATGATTTGACCCGCAACTGGTAAATAAGGCTCATCAATCCCATTAGAATAAAATAGGTACTCGCGGCTATCAAAATGGCTTGTTTATCGCCGTCCAGGAGTTTCTCGAAGAAAGAGTGTATCTCCACCATATAACCTCACCAACGGAATTTCAGTCACGGATATTCGTCTTATTGCAGGTTACGCCCTGCTTAGAAATTTCGGATATCAGCCACGACAATGAGATTCCGGAATAGCTTTGCAGCTGAACAGACGGCTTATCATTGAAGTGAATCCAATATTCGGTTTCATCAATAGCTTCATGTTTATGAATATACCGTTCTTCAATGTCTTTGATATTTGAAAGAGCGGTCCGAAATCCGGTCTCTTTACCATGCGCATGATTTGGGACATCCCAGATCAAATTTTCATCGTCTAGCCTAAAATGCCATTCGCCCATACTGTTCCAGGAGCGATACGCAAATATCGCCGTTTTGAGCAGCATCACTATTCCTGCTCCAATCAGTATGACTCCAAAAGCCCCCCACATTGTCCAGGTGGGTATATGTTCAATTTGCAATGAAAACTCTACAGTCTCCGGTTGCAGATACACACCCAGCAAAATCCAGAAGCAGGCAAGCAGGGGTATGATGATCAAGTATTGCACATTTCTCCGCTTGAGAGGTATGTGTATATCAAATACTGGCTGCACTTTATTCATCGCTTAATGGCAGAGATCTGTCCGGATCGTGAAGCTGCATTCTGCTATGGACAGCTTTTCCTCACGATACGGCAGATTATTCCGGATTGTCCGGTGTCCTGCCTCCTTCCGTATCCCCGTCCGTCTCGACAGAATGTTTGGTGAGCAAAGGCACCTGAGACATGAAAAACAGGAAGGTGGCGATGGTAAAACCAAAAACCTTGGCATTGACCCAGATATCGGTGGAGAAATTCCGCCAGATCACTTCATTGGCGGCGGCCATGAAGAGAAAAAACAGCATGAGCCGCAGAGTCAGTTTCTTCCAGCCGTCGTCGGTCAGGTTCCAGAAATTGGAAAACAGGATTTTGACGAAAGATTTCCCAAGAACGAGGCCTGCCCCCAACGTTGCGGCGAACAGGGCATAGATGATGGTTGGCTTCAGTTTGATAAAGGTCTCGTCATTTAAGTAAAGCGTAAGACCACCAAACACCATGACCACAACGGCAGTGACCATGGGCATGGCCGGCAGTTTGCGCTCGTAATAATAAGAGACACAAAGCGCGATCAGGGTTGTCACCATAATGGCGCCTGTTGCAACAATCAGGTCATAGAGATAATAGGCGGCGAAGAAGATGAGGATCGGGCCGAGTTCCGTGGCGGATTTAACGCCGGGATGCATTTTCCGTGTGGACATAATCCTCTCCTGTTATTCTTCGCCGGACGCGCCGGACAGGGCGCGGGCAAAATCACGGGCTGCGAAAGCTTGTAAATCGTCGATGCCTTCCCCGACCCCAATGGCATGAACCGGCAGGCCGAATTTGTCGGCAATAGCGACGAGGACGCCACCGCGGGCGGTTCCATCCAGTTTTGTCATCACCAGTCCCGAAACCTCACAGACATTACCGAAAATTTCCGTCTGGTTCAGGGCATTCTGACCGGTCGTGGCATCCAGAACCAGCAGGCAGGAATGAGGTGCGTCCGGATCGAGTTTTTTGATCACCCGCAGAACCTTTTCAAGTTCGGCCATCAGGTCCGATTTGTTCTGCAATCGTCCGGCCGTATCAATCAGCAGAAGGTCTGCATGTTCAGCGCGGGCTTGTTCGATGGCTGAATAGGCGAGACCGGCTGCATCGCCGCCGACCTTTGTTGTGACAACCGTCGAGCCTGTGCGCTCTCCCCAGATGGTGAGCTGCTCGATGGCGGCGGCGCGGAAGGTATCGCCGGCGGCCATGACAACCTTCTTGCCCTGATCTGCATAGCGTTTGGCCAGCTTGCCGATAGTGGTCGTCTTTCCGGAGCCGTTAACACCGACCACCAGGACTACATGAGGTTTCAGACCTTCTTTGAGTTCAAACGGTTTGGCAACCGGATCCAGAATGGCTGCGACTTCATCTGCCAGGGCTTCACGGATTTCCTCGGGTGAAATTTCCTTGTCATAACGGCTTTTGCCGATATTGGCGGCAATGCGGGCCGCTGTGGCGACGCCCAGATCAGAGGTGATCAGCAGATCTTCCAGTTCCTCCAGAACATCGTCATCCAGTTTGCGCTTGGTGAAAATATCCGAAATGCCGCTAGAGAGGGCATTGGAGGAGCGTTTCAGCCCGTCTTTAAGGCGGCGAAACCAGCCTTTTTTCTCTTTTGTTTCTGTTTCACTCATCAGGGTCGGGCCTATTAATCCACTCAGACAGTCTGGCTTGCTTGCAGTCGCTTGCCGTCGGTGCCGACAATCCGCACCTCAATGATCGTACCGGGTTCCGCCTCAAAATCAAAGGTGACAGGTGCATATTGTTCCGTCCGTCCGGTTGTTTCATTTTCGACCAGGACTGGCAGAGTTTGTCCCACCTGGCGTTGAAGAAAGCGGTTCAGATTGTCCTCTCCGATCCGGCGAAGCTTTGCGGCTCTCTCTTTACGGATATTGCCAGGCACCTGGGGCATCCTTGCCGCCGGGGTTCCGGGGCGCTCCGAATAAGGAAAGACATGCATATAGGCAATATCGCATTCCTTGGCGAGACGCTGGCTGTTTTCCGCCATTTCATCCGTTTCCGTCGGGAAACCGGCAATGATGTCCGCCCCGAACACGACGTCTGGTCTCAGGCGGCGCGCTTTTTCCACAAAGGCATAAACATCCTCCCGGGAATGGCGGCGCTTCATGCGTTTAAGAACCATATCATCTCCGGCCTGCAGGCTGATATGCAGATGAGGCATCAGGCGGGGTTCATTTTCAATCAGCCGCCAGAGGTCGTCATCCACCTCAACCGGATCAAGGGAAGACAGGCGTAGCCGCTCAATGCCGGGAACAGCGGCCAGCAGTCGGCGGCACATCTGGCCAAGGGTGGGTGTTCCGGGAAGGTCTTCTCCATAGGCGGTGATATCCACACCAGTGAGGACAAATTCCCGGTAGCCGTTTTCGGTAAGCGACCTTGCCTGCTCTACAATGGCGCCCAGCGGCACGGACCGGCTGTTGCCGCGGCCATAGGGAATGATGCAGAAGGTGCAGCGGTGATTGCAGCCGTTCTGGATCTGCAAAAAGGCCCGGGCGCGCCCTTCGAAGCCCTCAATCAGGTGACTGGCGGTTTCCTCCGCCGACATGATGTCATTGACCTGGACCCGTTCGGTTTCTTCCAGGCCAAAAGACGTGGCTTCCAGTTTTTCCAGATTGCCGAGGATCTGGTCAACCTCGCTCATTTCACGGAACTGGTCCGGGTTGGTCTGGGCCGCGCAGCCGGTCACCACGATTTTGGCATCGGGATTATCCCGCCTTGCTTTACGGATTGCCTGACGGGCCTGGCGTTCGGCTTCATTGGTCACGGCGCAGGTATTGATGATGACGGCATTGCTCATGCCGGCGGCCATGGCATGCCCGCGCATCACTTCTGATTCGTAAGTATTGAGCCGACAACCGAAGGTGATGATTTCGGGAGAGGCCAATGGCTTCTGCTCTCCCATCAGGCGGCTCCCTCAAGCAGGTCCGAATGGATAATGCCGATAAAGGAATAGGCAATGGCCC
>DIYE01000201.1:268-7324 GCA_002428885.1 Alphaproteobacteria bacterium UBA6062 | reverse complement strand
GTGGAGTATGCGAAAACGGCCAAAGAACGCGGCCTTCAGGTTGTTATCGCCGGCGCAGGCGGGGCGGCTCACCTGCCCGGTATGGCGGCATCCATGACTCCGCTTCCCGTCCTCGGCGTTCCGGTGGAAAGTAAAGCCCTTAAGGGGATGGATAGTCTTCTATCCATCGTTCAAATGCCCGGCGGTGTTCCAGTCGGTACACTTGCCATCGGCAAAGCCGGTGCGATCAATGCAGCCCTGCTCGCCGCGCAAATACTCGCACTCGGAAGTAAGGAAACAGCAGCTGCGATTGATACCTGGCGGCAGAGGCAAACCGGGGCGGTTGCCCTGCAACCTGTCGATCAGCCGGAATAGGACAGGCCCATGACAGCTCTTTCCCCCGGTCAGACAATCGGCATTCTCGGTGACGGTCAGCTTGGCCGAATGATGGCTATTGCTGCCGCCGAAATAGGATACAAAACCCACATTTTCGGGCAGGATCCGGAAAGCCCGGCCTCCCAGGTCGCCAGTGAGATCACCCTTGCCGACTATACAGACCGGGAGGCGCTGCGCAAATTTGCCAGAGCTGTCGACGCTGTTACATTGGAATTTGAAAATATCCCGGTTGAGACTCTCGATTTTCTCGAACCGCTGGTCCCGGTCCGGCCTGGCCGAAAAGTTCTGGAAATTACGCAGGATCGGCATCTGGAAAAGAGCTTTATCAACAGTCTCGGGGTTCCGACGGCCCCTTTTGCCAATGTGGAGAGCAGCGGCGAGTTACGAGATGCGATCGAACGCATCGGTACGCCCGCTATCCTGAAAACGCGGAAATTCGGCTATGACGGCAAAGGACAGGTTAAGATCACGTCTGCCACCCAGATTGAACAAGCCTGGAAAGATGTTGGTGGTCAGCCCTGTATCCTGGAAGGGTTTGTTCCGTTTGAGCTGGAAATCTCCGTGATTGTGGCCAGAGGTATCGAGGGAGATATCCAGGCTTATACCCCGGTAGAGAACCGGCATAAAAACCATATTCTGGACGTAACGCTGGCACCGGCCAATATACTGACAACAGTTTCCAACCACGCTTTGGGTCTTGCCGGCAAGATTGCCGAAAATCTGGACCTGGTTGGTCTTATCGCTGTTGAAATGTTTGTCGCAGGGGATGGGGACGTCCTCATCAATGAACTTGCCCCCCGCCCTCACAATTCAGGTCACTGGACCATTGAAGCCTGCACTACCAGCCAGTTCAGGCAGAGCATCAGGGCAGCAGCCGGCCTTAAACTCGGCTCCACGGTACACCATTCCAATGCGGTCATGCGCAACCTGATCGGAGATGATGTAGATCACTGGGAAGAAATCCTGAATCATCCCGAGATGAGCCTGCATCTCTATGGAAAAACGGAAGCGCGACCGGGACGCAAGATGGGTCATGTAACCCGCCTGTTTCCCCTGAACACGCCACCGAAGATATAGAATATACGGCTTACTACGCCCAGCCGCCTGCGAAATTCAGAACTTGTCCCGTAATAAAATCTGACTTGTCTGACGATAAGAAGGCAAGATATTCACCGGCTTCCTGCGGCTTTCCAAGCCGCCCAAGCGGTATGGGCTTAACAATCTTCTTATAGGTTTCCGGATTATCCAGAAGTTCTTGCGGAAAATAAGTCGGGCTTTCCACAAAATTCGGCGCCAGCGCATTGACCTGGATATTAAAAGGCCCGAGCTCCCTTGCGAGTGTGACAGCCAGCGCGTTTGCACCGCCTCGCCCGGCCGTATACATGGAATAATTGGCCAGGCCATGCTTTGGAACAGCGGAAGAGATAAAGATAATTTTGCCCTGCCCCGCCTTCTTCATGTGCGCTGACGCATATTTCGCATAAGCAAAGCCTTTGACCATAAGACCTTCCAGAGCGTTTCGAAACTCATCCACCTCCGCGTCGTCAATGGTCGCTTTTACCGCAGGGTAAGCGTCATTATTGATCAGAACGTCGAGCCGACCTTCTTTTGCCAGGACAGCCGCAACCACATCCGCCGGCTCCTGCTCCGCAAGAGCGACAATGCCGGGAACCGCTTTTTCAAACGCTTCCCGATCTGCCGTGCTGGTAAAAGAATCGTCCTGGGCGTAGACAGTTGCCCCCTCTCGGGCCAGAACAGTACAACCAGGCTTGCCAACAAAATGTGTGGCATCGGTGATCAGGATGATTTTATTTTTCAACATGTTATAGTCCTGAATTAATAGAAAGTATTTAAAGGCTGCGCCCCGCCTATCCTGTCTCTAGCGAGCTCTTAAATTTCTAAAAAAGCGACCCGGAGACGGCATAAAGGAAAAGTCAGGCTTTTTGGCCAGGCACTGACGGGTTTGAAATTTTGCTTTTTCGAACTGCATGACATTCTCAATCCGCCGGTCTAGAAAAGACCAGGTTTTCTCATGCCCTTCAGACATGTCATCCAACCAGTAGAGCAATGTTGAACCATAAACGGCAGACAGGGTCATTCGCTTGGTATAATAGCTGAAATCTGTAGAAGTATCACCGATCCCATACCAGATCCGGCTCATGGTTCCAGCCGTCAGCTTAAGCCCGAGCCCGGCATTTTGAGGCAGAGAAAGCCAGGTCAGCGTTTTCCGCACGATATCCTTCTGACCTTCAACCAGTTCAAGCCGCGTCCGAACGGCAAAGGTGACTTTTTCGCGGATCTTCATAGCACTCAGATCTTGTGCCGCCAGCACATCTTCCATCCCGTCGTCGGCCCGTTCCACGTGACGGGTCACAAGATCCCGAAGCCCGTTCGGGAAATGCAAGTCGACATCAAGACGGTCAATACCGAGATCGTCAGCCGCCCGCCTGATAGCCTCTTCCGACCAGCCGTCAAACATGACATGTATCAGAACTGCATCCAGCAATTTGTCTTTTTCGGCGTTTTTATCGGTCATTACAAGCTCCCTGCAGGTGATGCTCTATGAATTCAGCCCCGCCATAAAAGCGTCCATTTCTCCTTCATACACCAGAAACTTAAGGTCTGTCATGCGCTCAGGGTACAAAATTCCGTCGAGATGATCACATTCATGCTGAACAACGCGGACATGAAATCCACTAGCTTTCCGACGGACACCGATGTCCGACAAATCCAGACCTCTATCCAGGTTCCGAATCTCCAGTGCTATCGGATCTTCAACGGCTTCCACCTAGCGTGCCAGGGCAGGATTTCCTATTTTAACAATCGATTTTACTGCCAATTTACCCTACACGCCCTTCGAAAAATGTGTTAAAAAGCATTTCTTTACAAATATTACCCTATTTTGGGTGTTTATTACTTCACATCGGTTTGAGGTCATGGTACTAACCTCGCCACTTTGTGAACGACTTAACCAAATTCTAGCATAGGAGCACTCTTAGCTGTGCAGGTACATGTTCGCGACAACAACGTCGATCAAGCGCTACGCGCTCTAAAGAAAAAAATGCAACGGGAAGGTATCTTCCGTGAGCTGAAGCTCCGTGGTGCCTATGAGAAGCCGTCTGAAAAACGCGCTCGCCAGAAAGCTGAAGCTATTCGCCGCGCCCGTAAACTGGCTCGCAAGCGCGCTCTTCGCGAAGGTTAAGAAGCGACCGGGAAGCTTCTTGTTTCCCGATACCGCTGACGATCAAAGCCGCACTGGTTTATCCAGGTTGCGGCTTTTGGCGTTTGTACTTACCTTTACCGCCAGAAACCCGATTTTATCAGCAGATTTTTTTGCAGTCTCTTACCCGTTTCGTTAGACTACCCTCATGTCACAAGCCACAACGGAAACGACCGATAAACGCCTTCTGGATGACCGCACCCGTGAGAAACTGAGAACAACGATCCTGACCCTGTTTTCAGAAGGTTCTTTCCAGGATGTCGGGATTCGCCAGATTTGCATGACGGCTAAAGTCAGTCCAAAAACGGTCTACAAATATTTCGGCAACAAGGAAGAAATGCTGTTTGGCTGCATTGCGACCGACCTTGACCGATTGAGCAATACCTGTCTGAACCGGGCACTGGCTGAGCCGACACTTCACCGGAAGTTCAGTGTCTTCATCGATATATGGTGTGATTTTTACTTTGATAATGAAGCGTTAGCGCGGATCGTCTTCCTGAACATTCCGCAGCGTTACTGGGTAGGAGAACGCAACTTCATCCGACGTGACCTTCATAACGCCACCCTCAATCTTATCGCGGAAGGACAGAAGAAGGGCTTCGTCTGGAACGATATGGAGCCGGAGCTCCTGATGGATCTGATGATGGGAGCGGCACATCGGGCCATGGTCCAATGGCTCTTAAGCGATCAAGCACCAACCGCGCAGTTCAAACAGGAAATTAAAACCGGCCTCACCCGCCTGTTCCTGAAGCCTGGAACCTAACATATATGACGATCCTGAACGAACAGTATGATGCAATCCATGCGGACGGCACGTTGATCCGCATAACCGTGACCCTAACGGCCCCTGTTGAAAAGCTTCACGAGAATGGTAATGACTGGTGCTGCACTCTGACCCTTTTACCTTTCTTCGTGGAGCAGCAACCTATCTACGGTATCTCTGCCCTGCAATCCCTGTCCATCGCAGTCTCTCTCATTAAAAGGACTCTGACTGGTTTTCAGACGATGGGCGGCAAAATCCTGGCAGAGGACGGCACAGCCCTTGGACCCGTTTCCGAATGGCTTGAAATCCAACAATAGACCTCAGCGCGTCACCGCATAAAGCTTGCAGTCTCTCGGCTCGGAAGAGAGGCAGGGAGCAATTTCATATCTTTTCAGCATGCCTTCAAACGTTAAACCCGCCTTCTCCATAACACGGGCGGAGGCAACATTTTCCAGATCGCAATAGGTGGACACCCGGTAGACACTCTGTTGCGTAAAACACAGATCAACAACAGATTGCAACGCTTCTGTTGCAATCCCCTGCCCCCAACAGCTTTTGGCAAGCACATATCCAACGCTGATATCATGTTTGGTTCTGTGAAGATGGATCATACCGAGCAGGTTATGCGAAACCTCATTGCTCATAATGACATAAGGCCAGCTTTTATGATCGCTCCAATCCTGAATACAGGAGGAGACAAATTCTACTGTTTCCTGAAGATCTTTATGAGGTATCCAAGTCATAAAACGGGCAACATCAGGATCGGTTGCGTAGGTGGTGAAGATGACCTTGGCATCCTCAATTACCGGCTTTCGCAATAAGAGCCGCTCCGTCTCAAGGCTATCTGGAAAAGCTAAAGCAATACTCATAACGGGATCCTGTTGAGAGATAAAAACGGGAAAGCCACCCTAACGACCTGTTGCCTCTTGAAAAGAAAAACCCGTACGACCCCTGCTCTAATTAATCCATGGATCCGGTGGAAGTGGGTCTTCGGGCATCGGCTGGTCCGGTGCCGGTGGTTTCGGAATGATTTGCCATCTGTCAGTCATGCTTTGAAGCTCCACCATTTGGTATAGGGAATCCGGTCCTTGATACGGTTCTGGATTTCCCGCTGCCGGACCGTGTCAAGATGCCCGAAATCATAACTTTTGGGAATTTTGCCCGTCTGCCCACGTAGTCGTTTGAACCGCTTTTCAAAATCGTCAGTCCAGGTCATCCGGAAGTTAATGTCTTCAATCAGGGAATGATATTCAGAGGAAAGCCCGCCATAGGCCGCAACTTTTTCGGAAGAAACCTTGATCCTATTGCTCCAGTTGTAAGCCGTCTTCAAGCCTGAGAGGATCAAGGCAATCGTTGTCACCAGTCCGCATAGCCAGGCCAAATTCGGCTCTGCCAGAATACCAAGCCCCGAACCGCCGGCGATCAGTGTTCCCAGCGCAATAAAAAAATCAAAAATCCGGGCATGCTTCAGTGCCGCTTCATGATGCGCGGTATAATAATCGCCCCAATAAAGGCTGTTCAGATAATTGCGGTAAACCTGATTAACCCTGACGGAAACCTGCTCCTGATCCAGCGCGTCCGACATGACAGTGACCCCTCACCCTTATAGACAGCTCTACTATACCCTTAAATGGCGTGTTCAGCAATTGGTTAGGATTGCTCCCTAAAGGCTGGCATTTCTCGCCAGTGTTGCTATGCTCCGGCCTGGTGAGTCTGAGCCTCCCAATTGATGCCGGATGCAAATCCTGGCAATCGACTGATCCTGCTATAATGTGACAGGACAGGTCTTTTTAAACCGCTACCGGGACATGATAATCCGCGATTGCCGGTCCGCACAGGCGGTATCAGCATCTCGCAATTCTGAACTGTTTTCGGAAAGTGACAAAGAATGACTCAGGAAACCCGTACCGAATCCGACTCTTTTGGCGCCCTTGAAATCCCTGGCGACAAATATTACGGCGCGCAAACCGCTCGCTCCCTGATGAATTTCCCCATTGGGGATGAAACCATGCCAAGGCCGCTTGTTCATGCCCTCGGCATTATCAAGCAGGCAGCGGCCCGGGTAAACAAGGCGCAGGGCAAGCTTGACGGTAATCTCGCTGCGGCCATTGATCAGGCGGCCGCTGAAGTGGCTGCCGGTAAACTGGACGCGCATTTCCCCCTGGTTGTCTGGCAGACAGGCTCCGGTACCCAGTCCAACATGAATGCCAATGAGGTGATCGCCAACCGGGCCATTGAAATCCTGGGCGGCGAGATCGGCTCCAAAGACCCGGTGCATCCCAATGATCACTGCAATATGAGCCAGTCTTCCAATGACACCTTTCCGACAGCCATGCATATTGCAGCCGTCACCGAACTCACCCACCGCCTCCTTCCGGCTCTGGAACAGCTCAAAGCCTCCCTTGCTGCTAAATCAGCAGCCTGGTCCCATATCATCAAAATCGGCAGAACCCACACCCAGGATGCAACTCCGCTGACGCTGGGCCAGGAATTCAGCGGTTATGCCGCTCAACTGGGTCTCGGTATCGAACGGGTAAGGGCGGTGCTGGAAGGATTGCAGGAACTGGCACAGGGCGGCACAGCCGTCGGGACCGGCCTCAATACCAAACAAGGTTTTGATACAGCCTTCGCCGCAGAGGTCGCCAACCTGACCGGCCTGCCCTTTCGGACAGCCGATAATAAATTCGAAGCATTGGCT
>DIYE01000201.1:0-176 GCA_002428885.1 Alphaproteobacteria bacterium UBA6062 | reverse complement strand
GCTGCCCACGATGCCTATGTGTTCGCCCATGGCGCGCTGGCAACCATCGCCAGCTCATTGTTCAAAATCGCCAATGATATCCGCTTCCTGGGATCCGGTCCGCGCTCCGGCCTTGGGGAGCTGTCCCTGCCGGAAAATGAACCCGGCTCCTCCATCATGCCGGGCAAGGTCAATCC
>DIYE01000172.1 GCA_002428885.1 Alphaproteobacteria bacterium UBA6062 | reverse complement strand
TGAGAAAGAGACCGAGGCAAAGCCAAAACCAAAATCTGAATCCGCCCCTAACGAACAGGAATCCGAAGGAGAGCAAAAGCCAAAAGCGTCGCCTTTGCAATCAGATACAGATACTCCTGAGGATGAGCAGGAGGCTGGATGGTTTGACAGCTTACAATCTGACTGGGTGAGCTGGATTACAGGTTATAATGCTGAAGCGCAGCAAAATGCTGTAAAGGGAAAGAGCCCTCAAATCGAGAAGGCAAACTGGCAGGAATTACTCATTTTACTGTTTGTGAGCGCTGGCGGTGTCCTGGTGACACTGTTCATTGGCGCGTATTTGCTGAGATGGTATAGGGGCAGGCCGAAATATGCAGACCTTCTTAAGAAAGAATATACCCGGTTCTGTGACATCTTGGCAAAAAAGGGGGTGTTACTGTCGCCGCCCGAAAATACCGACGTGAATCTTATACAAATTCAGGCTGCTGAGACTGTATCGGCAGCGGCGTATAAAGCGGGTAGCCTGTTCCTGATAACATATTCAGGATATCGCTACGCAAAGCCATCCAAAGAGACAATAACCGAGCAACTAATCCGTCTTAGAGATTTGCGAAAAGAGTTCCAAAAACAGATGTGATTCGGCTTTTAAGCGAATCGGTTGTCCTTTCTAGACGTGGACTAGTAATTAACCATAATTTATGAACCTGACGGTTCTGTCTAAGGTCCCGCTAAGCTCCCGAAATTCATAAAGCTTAAAATATTATTAAAACTGTGATGGATCTTACTTGACATAAAAAGTTGTTTTTTAATAATGCAAATCATTCGCAACAGAATTCTCTGAGCATTTAATTATTCTGGTTTTCCAAGACTCTGCTCGATCCATTTTGGAGTTGAAAGAAATGTCGGCTCGCGCCAAAGCAACAAACGAAGACGTCATGTCAAGACTTGCTGAACTTTATACAGGTTTGTTCGAGCATGACGGCTTTGGAGACATCCGTATCGAGATGCGGATCCTCCATCGGGGACAGAAGGAGGTTATCCTTCATTGCGGCAAGCAGTATCGTTTCGTCGTTGATGCTCCCCAGGACCAGGGTGCAGCGGCTGCACGCGGTTAGTCCGAGTTACTCATTATTACCGTATCCCTCTCGGATACGTAATCGGACATCCCGGAAAGACGGGAACATAATAAGTTAGCCGAGTTCCATCGGGTGGAATCTGCTGATGTGACTAATTTCTCATGTCAACAGGAGAATAAAAATGGCTTTGAAGTCCATTCAAAATCGTCTGCGCCGTCGTGCAGTCAATCTACGTAAAGGTAAAGTAACCGGTTTTACGCTTCTTGAACTGCTGGTTGTTGTTGCTATCCTGGCTGCCATTGCTGGTACAGCGACAATCGCCCTTCAGGATACGGACGCGCGTGCATCTGCTGCGGCTCATGTCGCCATGATGGATGAACTGAACAAAGGTATCCGTACCTATCGCGTTCTGAACAAAAACTCCCTGCCCAACAACTGGGACAGCCTGCTGCACAATGATGGCGGTACAGTAACAATCCTTGATAACGACGATTCAGACGGTTATGCCGCTCTGGCCGTTGAAGATCTTGCCCTGTTCACGCTGAACGGTGCCATGGTTACTGCGCTGAACGATATCGGTATTGAAAATCTGCGGATTGTCGATGCTGCTGCTGATCCGGCTGACGCAGGCGATTGCAGTGATATTCAGGCTCTTATCAATAGCCGGGCTAATGCTGTTGTTGCCGGTAACCTCTACCTGAGTGATCAGGCAAACGGTTGTGGCATTGATTATCCTGTTGCAGGTACACCGCAGGTTGCTGTCTGGACTGGTGGTCAGGAACGCGTTCTCGGTTCAGGTGCCGTTGAATATGATGCGACAACACTTGCTACACCAACGGCTGCTCAGGACGGTGCAAGAGTTCTGATGGCTGTCGGTGCCGGTCCGTCTTCTTCCCTGTTTGACGCTTCACAGCTGGGTGGCCTGACATCCGTGCCGGTTTACCGTCACGTTGCTCAGGACCAGTATAACCGGTTCATTATTCTGTTCCACGTTGGCAACATCAATGACGATACCACAGCAGGTACTTTCGCCGTTGAAGCTGTTGACCAGGTTGCGCTGGCTGCCATCGTTGACGGCGCTGGTGACACCAAAGAAGAAGAGCTGGGTGAATGGGACGGTACTCGTAACACCATCTAATCTTCCGATGATTTAATCGCCGCTCACGCGGTGAAGGGTTGGTCCGGTTTTCGGACCAACCCGACTGTTTTGAACTAGGAACATCAAGGTTTTCAATGGCTGCGAGCGTTATGCGCATAAAGAGAAGTGTGACTCTGGCGGGTTTCACGCTCCTTGAATTATTGGTGGTTATTGCCATTATCGCAGCCATTGCAAGCATTGGTGTCCTGTTTTTTCCGTCGGCTATTGATCGAGCTCAGGAAGAGCTCGTGCTGCAGGAGTTGCAGATTATAGCAGCCGGTGTAAAACGGTTTGAAAAGGATATGGGATATCTGCCGCGCAGCGGTCCTTATGCAGGAGCCGCAGGACGGGAGGATGCCGTTTCCCCCGTTAATTTTCAGCAGCTTCTTTTGCCTCCTGCCAATTGGGATGGCTATCCCGCAATAGCCGCTTCTTTACAGTCATTTAATCCTTCAACGGGCCGGGGATGGCGCGGACCTTATCTCAGCGAAGTATCGGTTAGCTGTGTTTCGGTCGGGGATGAATTTCAGCCAAGTAACGGAGATCCTTTCGAAGGAGATGTTACCTTTATTGCGACAATTGCCGATCCGTTCGAAAAGGGCGAGCAGGCCGATTCCGGTGATGTCATCTATCATTGGCGACCACTCCTGAGGCGAGGCGCCACAACTCCCTGTACGGCTGATACAAGCCGTCCTGAAAATATTCAGCGTGGGCGGCCTTATCTGCTGGTTGTCGATGATAGCGAAGCGGCCAATATCTCCAACTGCCTTGCTCCCTGCGTCATGAGCATGGGACCGAACGGACTGTTTGATGATGGTTCAGGCGATGACATTGTACTGAGTTTTTAATTGATACGGGAATTTATGGTGTTTTCAAAATTTATACGATTGGCTGTTTTTATCCTTAGTGCCTCTTCTGTTTTTCTGTCGGTTCCTGTTTTAGCCCAACAGACCACGGAGGAATATCGGCAGGTCAACCTCGATACCTTTATTGCCACTCAGAGGCCCGCTATGCCGGGAACCCGTACAATACTCGTTCCCTCAAATATCAGTTTTACCGGCGTTTTGATGGAGGGGCCAAAGCCTATCAAGGTCAGCTACCTTTTTGAGGCCCTGAGCATTATGAATGTTGAGCCGCTTCCGAAAGTTTCTCACCGCATGTTTGTCGCAAGCCGGGAAGGCAAAGTGATGCCGGTTTATGTGGAGGACAAGGCGCTTAAAGCTATTCGCGCATCTCTGAAGGTTGATGAGGAGGCTTTGTTTAAGGGCTATCACGTCTACAATTATTCCAAAGGGCCAGCAGTTGTCATCGAGGGAATAGAGAAGAAATGACAGCTCGGAGCGGCAATATCCGAAAGATAGGTTTCCGGATGCGGGCAGATGGTTTTACGATCATCGAACTCCTTGTTGTTGTTTCCATATTGTCCGCTGTTGCCTATGTCGCACTCGATGCGCTGAAAGAGGATACCTCTCAGATCCGCTACGACGATACGGCTAATCGCCTGACCTCTATCCGTCAGGCCATCCTTGGACGCCCAGAGCGGACGCTGATGGGAGAGGCCGAAATCAGCGGCTATGTAGCAGATATGGGGACGCTGCCTGCAAGCATTTTGGATTTGCTGCGGGATCCATGCCAAAACACAACAGCGGGTGCCTGCGGTTGGCAGTTCGAAAATGGAATATCCTACGGCTGGAGAGGTCCATACCTTAACGCATTATCTGTTGGAGGGACACAGTCATACCGAGATGGCTGGTCTAACGTCGCCGCAGTTGCCTTAGAAGATGCCGATAATTTCGGCTGGCATATGGCAAACTGCCGGATCGCCGGCGGTTCACCAGTAGATTGTGATGATGCAACTGTTACCATTCCGGGAAGGAGTAACCTGCAACTATCGATTTCTTCAGGCGGTAGAAACAATGCTCTGTCGGCGACTGACACGGGTTATGATCTCGATAATTCCGAAGACTTTTTACTGACGGATTATTCGTTCCGTTATTTTACTGTCGAATTTACGAATAACTCGTCATCAGACATCACCTCACAGAATTTATGTTTGAGTTTTTCCATTCCAGAAATCGATGACCAGGGAACGGCGGCTGATACCAGTGATGATGAATACCAACTAACCCGCATAACATCTTCGGACTCCGATCGTTCAGCGACAGCTGTACGTGCTTCTTTGACAGTCGCAACTGGGGATACTACATCCGTGACTTTTGATTTCTTTGGCACATCAGTCCCATGGGGAATAAGAAATTATCAACTTTTCGACTCTTCCCCCGGGGGAGTTTGCGAAACAGCAACTCCGTATGCAGGGCATACCGAAACAAAAATACGCCTGATCCCCAGAACGGCTCACCCAACGATGTCACATACGATTAATTGACACTACTCAGCAGGAATATTCGATGTCTGCCTTCAGCAAAATATTTACCGGTGACCTTGGCGCTCTTTCGAGAGGGTTCGGAGGTGTGCTGGTCTTTGAGTATGACGGTTTTCTGCTGACAGGTGGGGTCGCCAAGCAAAGTGACGGTAAAATTGAGATTGAGGTGCAACACAGTTCCTCGGCTGTAGAGCTTACAGCCGCTGTTGGGGAAGTGGTCGCGGGCCTGAAAAACAGCGGTCGTAACCGGTTGCCAAAGCACGCTGTTTTGGTGAGTGCCGGTATGGTTTCTGCTATGGTTGATCTGCCGGTTGATCCTAAAAATCCCCGAAAAGACAACGAGATGCAGGAACTCGTTAAATGGGAGCTTGAGCCGCTCTTCACTCAGCAGAATGATATCTGGATGATCGGTGCTGTTTTGCTCGGGCGCGGCTATATCACACGGGAACAACGTCAGGAGGTCGCTGTTTCTCTGGAACTGGCAACCAGTGCTTCCGGTGGTCGCAGATTGACCCGGTTCGGTGAACTGGCCGTTGAAATGGGGGTGGTTAGTCGACAGCAACTGGATGAGTGCCTGTTGTTACAGGAACGCCTCGTCATGATGGATGAGGATGTGGAATGTGGTTGGCAGGCCCAGATTATCCAGGATCCTGATGGGGGCGAAAGAAGCGCCTGGTTCTGCACAGCCATTGGTAAGGGAACCCGTCAAAAATGGGCAAGAGCCTTCAGAAATAACAAAATCATCCTTGATTGGATCTATCCGGCAAACGCTTCTTCTGTGACGGGGGTTGCTGTGGTTGGAAAGCAGGAAGGTGAAAAGGTTATCGTTGAAGTTCATCAGGAGCAGATTCTGTCCCTTCGCTTGAATAATCAGTACCTGGTCGCCGTTGAAACCCATAAGCGCCCTGAATTGGATATGACGGCGGATGTTTGCGCAGACGTTTGTCATGAGCAGATGAGGCCTGGTGTCGGTGTTGTATACTTGGTTGGGGCGTCTCCTGAGCTGGCATCCGGTTTATCTACGCGGTTAGGGCGTGAGGTGATTTCACTGAGCGACAAAAGCCTGGGACTGAAAGGGGCTTTTGCCCATTTGACCGGCGGTGTTGCAAATCCGCTCGGTGTCCGGGTTAAAGCTCAGGATCCGGCTCCTCCTCTATACAAGAACGGCGATTTTATCCGCATTGCGTTAATTGCCTTCCTGGTCAGTACCATTGTTACATCCGAAATTCTGATCCGTTTGGAGATACAAAAACGACAGGAGGAACTGGTTAGATTAGATAAGGAATTTAGCGAAAAGAAAAAACTCAGCGAGCAGATGCAGCAGCTAAATACGGAAACGGAATCTGTTGAAAAGCAGGTCGTGACTAAGCAGGAAAAAATTGCGGAAGTGACCAAGAAGCTCTCTGTTATCAACGATATTCTTATACGGCGCCAAAATCTGGTGCCAGGGCTTTTGGTAGCACTTAGGGATTCTATTAGCGAAGAAGTTGTTCTTGACGCTCTGGTCGAAGATCGTGCCGAAACGAACCATTTTGCCCTTGTCGGCTGGGCGATGACAGATACAGCGGGGCAGCTTTTTATCAATAATCTTAATCAGAACCTGTCTCGCTGGGGATTACGGATTGTTAATGAAGCCGTTATTCGCCAGACAAATGCCTATGGTGTTGACGGATATAGCGTAACACTTGAAGTCATTCCCAAACCACCTGAAGAGCTCGATGACAGCGGCTTTACTCGTCAGGGGAGGACGTGATGTTTAACAAACTCAGAGACATGTCTCCATCCGATAAAAACAAGCTGATGATTGTTATCGGTGTTCTGTTGGGAGCTGTCTATTTCGGGCTCTGGTATCCCAGTCTTTCAAAGCAGGCGGATCATGAGAAAAATATGGTCAATCGCCGTCTTAACAGAATGGAAACGCGGATCAAAGCCGTCAAGGAACCAACCCAATCAGTCTCCAGATTGCAAAGACAGTTAAGCGCTTTAGATGAAGGGTATGAAAATCTCAGCAAGCAGATGGAACTGCTCAGCGTCAGATTTATCCCTCTCGACAAGCCCAGGCGTTTCCAGAATGTCAGGTTGCGGCTAAGTGAGCTGGCGGCCCGGTCAGGGATTGACATTCAGCAGGTCAGAAGCGCCGTTAGCGGAGATCCCGGCGTTGCTCCGCCGTCAGCAGAAATCATTGCTCTGGAAGCGAAGAACCGGTTTGGCCGCCCTCTCTTATCATTCTCTGCGACGGCAACTTACAGTGGCCTGATGCAGTTTCTGGAAGAGTTGAAAGCTTTTCCATCAAACGTGGCGGTGGTGCGTCTGTCCATAGAAGCTGACCGATCTGCCCTTGAGCAAGGCGAAGGTGAACAGGAAGTGGAGAATACCTCAAACGAACCGCAAGCCCTGAGTGTAACGATGCTGTTAGCGATGTGAGATGAGCGTAATGACGACAGAAGAAAATCGGATTGACCGACTGAACAGTCTTCTTGATCGGATGGCTGGTGAAATGGCGTCGGATCTTCATCTGGGTCAGGATGAACGTCCCTTCGCGAGAATCCACGGGAAACTGGTTACTTTTGGCGACGAGCCGTTTTCTGCAGCTCAGATGCAGGGCATGATAGATGAATTGATGACGCCGGAACAGAAGGAGAAATTCCGGACGGCACGTTCTGTCGATATCGGATATTCGTTTGGAGATTATCGGTTCCGGATGAATATCTATATGACCCAAGGGAAGCCTGCTGCTGCCATTCGATTGCTGGACGGACAGCTCTCCACCTTTTCAAATCTTAACCTGCCCAGGCAACTTGCGGGTCTGGCAGGCTTAAAGTCAGGTCTTGTCCTTGTCAGCGGAATAACAGGGAGCGGTAAGAGTTCCACTTTGTCAGCGCTGCTTAATGAAATTAACCTGAGCCGCCAGGAGCACATCATTACCATCGAAGATCCGATTGAGTTTGTTTATCAGAATAAATCCAGCCTGTTTCATCAACGAGAAGTTCACAAGGATGTGCCGGATTTCGCGAGCGCTGTTCGCGCCAGCCTGCGGGAAGATCCGGATGTTATCATGGTAGGAGAGATGCGCGATCTGGAAACCATGAGGGCAGTCCTGGTTGCCGCAGAAAGTGGACATCTGGTCTTTTCAACCCTTCATACCGCATCCGCAGTAGGGGTGATCGAGAGATTTGTCGGTGCCTTTCCAAATGGAGAACAGGAGCTTGCACGTTATCGCCTTGGAATGGTTCTGAAAGCAGTGATTGCTCAGAAACTTCTACCGATCCAGGCCGGGGATGGTCGTATCCCGGCTATAGAATATCTGGTTGTCAATTCAGCCGTTTCCAATCTGATTGCCACTGGAAAATCAAAGCAGATCTTTTCCGTTATTGAGTCAAGTAAAGCGGAAGGTATGCAAACACTGGATCAGTCTTTGGCCGATCTAGTACGGCAGAAGTGGATCACTGTGGATGAAGCGGTGCCTTATTGCCGCGATGAAATGGCATTACGCCGGTCCATCTCCCCTATTTGAGAACAGCATGGCTATAACGGAAACAACTCTTATTAATGCCGGTGTGCAAATCGGTCTTATCAATAATGAAACTCTGCCGGAACTGCGTCTGAAAGCCAGAAGAGAAAGGATCAAACTTTTGGAGGCCGTCACTCGGGAGGGCCGATTTCCTGTTTCTGCGCTTTATCAGGCGGTTGCTGAGCTTCGTTCCATGCCGTTTATGGCGACAAAGGACCTGAAGCCTGCAGAGGATCTTATTGAAAAGATTCCGTCCAACCTGATGATACGGCGGAATTTCATGCCTGTCAGGTTGAAGGACGGCTCTGTTCTGCTGGCTATGGCGGATCCCGACGATCATGTTTCTCTTGATAGCGTAAGACGGCTGCTGGGTATAAAACTGACACCCGGACTTGCCGATGCGGAGGCTCTTGAAACAGCGATCCGCCGGTTGAACGGTAATGCTGACGCCGATGTTGTCGCAAGTGAGAATTCGGCGACAGAGTTACTGGAAGGTATTTTGAAAGATGCCTATCTGCGGCGGGCGACGGATATCCATTTTGAACCTGAAGAGAAGGGGATGCGGATCCGGTTTCGGGTGGACGGACATCTGCAGGAATTTAAAAGAGCTTTGTCAAATTCTGAAAAAGAAGGTGTGCTGACCCGATTAAAAGTGCTCTCTAATCTGGATATTTCCGAACAACGTATCTCACAGGATGGCGGTCTTTCCTATCAGTTTACAGATTGGGATATACGGGCGCTGGATATGAGGATTGCAACTGTTCCCACCCGCTACGGGGAGCGGGTTACCCTTCGGTTGATGGGGCAGGGGACCGAGGGGCTCACCATGGAACAGCTCGGGATGCCGCCGGAGATCCTGAAGGAAGTTCGCAAGGCTGTGAACGCGCCCCATGGTATTCTGCTTGTAACCGGCCCGACGGGAAGCGGTAAGTCGACAACCCTTTATGCCGGTATTCGCGAGCTGGATTCCGATGACTTGAATATCCTGACAGTTGAAGACCCTGTTGAACAGGTTGTTGATGGCATAACTCAGGTACAGGTCTCTCAGAAAGTTTCCTTTCCGGCTATTCTCCGGTCCTTTCTGCGTCATGATCCCGACGTTATCCTGGTGGGTGAAATCAGAGATTCCGAGACCGCCGATACTGCGCTCAAAGCCGGTATGACAGGGCATCTTGTTCTCTCAACCCTGCATACGAATAATTCGATAAGTGCCGTAAACCGGTTGATCGATATCGGATGCGAGCACTACCTGATTTCTTCCACCTTGCTGGGGGTTCTGGCGCAACGTTTGATCAGACGTCTGTGTAGTCATTGTAAGGAAGAAAAACAGGCGACGCCTGCGGAGATGGAATTTCTGAAGGTGACGGAAAACGTGAATATATATCACCCCCGCGGTTGTCCTGCCTGCCTCGGTACTGGCTACAAAGAGCGGATCGGACTGTATGAGTATCTGGGGGTGGACGAAGGATTGGCGCAGAAGATTGGCGAAGGAGCTGATATTCAGGAGCTTGAGAAAGCTGCTGTTACACATCACCGCCTTATGGAAGATGGGCGGGCAAAGGTACTGGCCGGCCTGACGTCTATCGCTGAAGTCAAAAGACTGAATTTTGAGGATTAACCCATGCCGTTTTTCAGCTATGTCGCGCTGGACAGTGCGGGCAAGGAAACCCGGGGTCGATTGGAAGCGGGATCTGAAAGAGATGTGATCCAGGCGCTTCGGGAGCAGGGTTTGTTTGTTGTTAATCTCAACGCTGCCAAAAACGCCGGTTCGGGGGCGACGGGTGAAGAAAGATCACTTCTTGAGAGAATGAGCATCAAGCAGTATCTGAAAGTTACAGATACACACCGGATCTTTCTGTTTCGGCAGCTTGCTATGATGCTCAGATCCGGTCTTACGATTGTGCAGTCTCTTAACATATCTTCAGAACTGGTTGAAAGGCGGAGATTGTCTCTTGCGGTTCAGCGGATGTCTCATGCAATTCAAGGGGGAGCCAGTTTTTCCGATAGTTTGAAGCAGGAAAAGATTTTCAAGCCTATTGTCGCCAATTTGGTTGCCAGTGGTGAGGAAACCGGTGAAGTAGACCGGATTTTGGAAAGACTGTCTGACAATATGGAAATGGCGCAGGATCGGAAACGGACGCTTTTTGTCGCTATGTTGTATCCTGGTATCGTTTTCTTTTCTTCCATCGGTGTAATAGTCTTTCTGATGATGAAAGTCGTTCCGGATTATGCCGAGTTTTTCGCGAACCGCGGCCAGGATCTGCCGACCCTGATGGGTTTTTTGTTAGATGTTTCTGACTTTTTCCTGGATTGGGGAGCCTTTATGGGCAGTGTGGTCGGGATAACCATTTTCCTTATCCTGGCGGCTTATACCACCCTTCGAGGAAAGGCGGTCATAGATCACGTGCTCCTAAAAATCCCTTTTATTGGCAAGGCCATAGAATTCTCTGCGGTTTCCGAGTTTGGAGTCACGTTGTCCATGCTTCTCAGGAGCGGAATGACCGTTCTCGAAGGGTTGCGGGTTATGACGAAAGTGATGACAAATGTCCCTTTCGCCAGAAGTCTTGAGACGGCCGGTAACGATATTCTTGCGGGTCAGAGCCTGGCGGCAGCTCTTGATAGGGACCCGATGCCAAAACTGGTATCCCATATGGTTGCGGTAGGTGAGCAAAGCGGTGAATTGGATACTGTCCTCGACAATATCGGAGAGTTTCATAGCAAGAAACTTCAGAATTCCGCCAAGTTGGTGATCGCCTTTATTGAGCCGGCCCTGATTATGTTTGTTGGGGGCATTGTGCTTGTCGTCTATCTGTCAATTGTTCAGACGGTCTTTTCGGCGATCAACAGTATTTAGGGATAGAGGTTTAAAGTCTGATCAAGTCCCTTAGATAAGGGCCGTAAAGTAAGGTGATGATGGCCCCAACACCAAGGAAAGGGCCAAAAGCAAAAGGCTTTCTTTCCTGTTTCCGAACGGCCAAGAATAGTCCGTAAAAAATACCGCTGATCGATGCAATCAGGGTAATAACCGGTAGCATTTCCCATCCCAGCCAGGCACCGATGGCTGCTAACAGTTTAAAATCTCCGTATCCCAGGCCTTCTTTTTGCGTCACAAGCCTGAAAGCGTGATAGAGCAACCACAATATTCCGTAGCCAGCGACCGCTCCGAGGATGGCGGATACAGGATCGGTAAACAAAGAGAAAGCACTAACAAGCAAGCCGGCCCAAAGGAGACAAAGCGTTAGCTCATCAGGTAATATTTGGAGATCATAATCGATACCGGCCAGTGAAACCAGCACGGCACAGAAAAAGCCGGCAGCCAGCGTGTGATAACTGAAGCCAAACTCCAGGAACACGAGGACAAATAAGAGGCCAGTCAGTAGCTCTATAACAGGATATCTGAGAGAGATCGGCGCTTTGCAGGCTTTACATTTCCCTTTTAAAAACAGGTAACTCAGAACCGGGACGTTTTCCAGGGGGCCTATCTTGTGCTTGCAAGATGGACAGCGAGAAGGAGGAAAACTAAGTGTAATAGCTGCTTCATTTAATGTCTCCTTGAGTGGAGCAGGTACCGCCACTCCTTCAGCTTCCAGAAACTCCGCCACTGCCTCATCCTGCTGGCGCTTGAGTATCAAGGGAAAGCGATGGATAACAACATTCAGAAAACTGCCGACAGCCAGTCCAAGCAAAGCATAAAGAGATAAATAAAGGAACACGATATCACTCTAAATTAAGAATGATTGTCATTATCACCATGAAAGGTTTTGAGCAATGACTAGTTGCCATATGATCAGAATATCAATCAACTGACAATGAAACTGCAAAAGGCGTTCTTGTCTGACACAAACACAGAGAAGCAAGCCTGCTGGAAACAATAACGCTATTCACCGCCAAATTATATTTTATTGGTCAAATGTTCCCTCATGAGGCAAAAAGAAGGGGTGGGCGCGTTTGAACAGGTGGGGAATGTGTGGTGAGACAGGTGGCAGAGCAGCAGAATGTTGGCTTGATTGGGACCTTCATGCCAACCTTGAGCAAGGCGTCTATTCTGATTGTTGACGACGAGCCGGGCATGCGGAATTTTTTGCTCAAAACGCTGATGCCTTATTGTGCCCGTGTCGAAGAAGCAGAGGATGCCCTTCAGGCCAGTGCAAAGCTGGATGAAGAACATTTTGATATCGTGATCCTTGATAATGTCATGCCGGGCCAAAGCGGGCTAGAATGGTTATCGGAACAGCGGGAAATCGGTTTATTCTCTGATGCTATCCTGATCACAGCTTATGCCGAGCTAGAAACAGTGATTTCTGCGATCCGGCTGGGAGCTGTTGATTTTCTTTTGAAGCCTTTCCGGTCAAACCAGATCCTCAACGCGGTTGCCCGTTGCCTGGACCGGGCTAATTTGCGCCGAGAGAATAATCTCCTAAAACATGAACTGGGTGCCAATTCAAATCTGCTTCGGCATCGGAACCGTCTTGTCGGCAATTCTGAGGAAATGCAGGAGATTCGGGATAAGCTGAACAGTTATGCGCAGCTGAAGTCCAACGTTGTGATTACGGGAGAATCCGGTACAGGCAAGGAAGTCGCTGCCCGGATGCTGCACGATCTTTCTGATCGCTCGGACAGGCCTTTTGTCTCCATGTCCTGCGCCGCCCGCTCCCTGGAAACTTTTGAAGAGGAACTGTTTGGTAGGGCTGCGGTTCATATGGAAGGTGTGGATGAAAAGGAAGGATTGTTGTTGTCGGCTCAGGGAGGAACTCTCTTTCTGGATGATGTGGATGAATTACCCGCACAGTCTCAAATCGCCCTGATTAAGGTGATGGAGGCCAATAGTGTCCGGCCGATCAGCGCTGCCCGGGAAATACCGTTGGATATCCGATTTGTTTTTTCCAGTACGAAACCTCTCATCTCTCTCGTACAGGCCGGGGAATTTCGGGAGGATCTGTTTTATCGGATCAATGTGCTCGATGTTCATATACCGCCGCTCCGACAACGACCGACCGATATTCTGGATCTTACCCATTTGTTCCTTGAGCAGATGCAACATGAATTTAAAGTGGAAGGACCAGAACTGACGCCATCGGTGCGGGGTAAGCTGCTGGGATATGACTGGCCCGGAAATGTAAGGGAGCTCAGAAATCACATTGAACGGGCTCTTATTCAGGGAGATCTGTCTTGCGGTCTGGAGGACCGGTCAAAGCCTGAGAACGACATTGAAACTCTGGCAGCGGTGGAGCGCCGCCATATTCTGGATGCTTTGGAAGCCTGTGATAATAATCGGGCGGAAGCGGCTCGGCGTTTAGGTGTTTCAAGAAAAACGATAGATCGTAAATGTCAGGTCTGGGGTCTTTAATGAGTTGGGCGGAGCAGATTTTTCGTGGGCAGCTGGTTTTTATGAAATCAGTCCGCCTGCGGCTTCTGCTTCTTGCGTTATTGCCCCTTGTGGTTCTGTTGCCGGTTTTTCTGGGAACGGCAATGGTCCGCTGGGCCGATAAATTTGATGCTCTCCTGATTGCCAAGGTAGCCAGCGATCTGAGGATCGCAGAACAATATCTGCAACGTATCCAGAAAGTCAGCGGCGATGAACTGACGGCTCTTGCAGGTTCTGTCGATTTCGCAAGAGCCGGCAAGTCCGGTGAGACAGATATGAAGGCTTATCTCGAAGCCAATCGGCTCAGGCTGGGACTGGATTTCCTGAAGCTGGTCCCTTTGCGGGAATTTCAGGAGAAAGGTCGTCAAAGCACGATCGTTACGGGAAGTGCGGATCGAAAAGCAGTAACCTCAATTGACATCTTCACGCGTTCGGAACTTGAATGGCTCGCGCAAGATCTTTCGGAAAGAGCTGCTATTCCCTTGATTGCAACAGAAGCCGCTGTTCCGACGGACCGCCTGACGGAGGATCGGGGTATGGTTCTTCATTCTGCGATCCGGACAGATTTGAGTGGGCCGCGCTCAGTTTTGATCGGTGGTATGTTGCTCAATCGAAACCTTAAATTTATCGATACCATTAATGACCTGGTTTATCGCCGTGCGGATGGGCAGGCGGAATCCCAGGGAACAGCAACCCTGTTTCTGGATGATGTCAGGGTCAGCACCAATGTCCGCCTGTTCGAAAATGTTCGGGCTCTTGGAACCCGTGTGTCAGCCATCGTCAGAAACACGGTTCTGGGAGAGGGAAGAACATGGCTTGATCGCGCTTTTGTGGTGAATGACTGGTATATCTCAGGATATCTGCCCATTGTCGACAGTGAGCAAAAACGGATTGGCATGCTCTATGTGGGTTTTCTGGAAGAACCGTTCCGGACGATGAAAAACACGACGTATTTTGCAGTCTTTTTTGGCTTCTTCATCGTGATAGGGCTTTCAGTACCCTTGTTTTTCTGGCTCGCACGCGGTGTCTTCTCACCATTGGAACGGATGACAAAAACCATGGAGCGGGTGGAGGAGGGGAACTTGGATGCCCGCATCGGACCCGTTGGATCGCGGGACGAAATCGGTCAGGTCGCCAGCCATCTTGATACGTTGCTTGATCAAGTGCAGGAGCGCAATAGGGAGCTCAGTGAATGGGCGGATGAGCTTAATGACCGGGTGGAGAAAAGAACCCGTGAGCTGAAGGAAGCCAATAAAAAACTGGAAGAAACCTTCAAGCAGCTGGTGATGTCCGAAAAACTGGCGTCGATCGGAGAGATTACGGCAGGTGTGGCCCATGAAATCAATAATCCGGTTGCGGTGATCCAGGGTAATCTGGATGTTTTGCAAACCACCTTACAGGGGCGCGCTACGGATGTGGCGGATGAGATAAGGCTGATTGACGAACAGATTTACCGGATCAACGTGATTGTCGATAAATTACTGCGTTTTGCCAATCCGGGAGATGGCACCAGCTTTGCTGAACGAACACGGATGGAAGAGGTGATGGAGGATTGCCTGGTTCTCGTCCAGAACTCATTAACCAAATCGTCGGTTACATTTGAAACGGACCTGCAGGACAGTCCCGCTGTGCATATCAACAGGAGCGAGTTGCAGCAGGTTTTCATCAATCTCATGATTAATGCATCCCAGGCCATGAAAAGTGGCGGTCATCTTGTTATGAAAGTCAAATCGGAAGTCCGGGAAGGCATTCAAGGGACCGAAGCTATCATTGAAGATAACGGACCCGGTATATCACCGGAGATCATCGAGCAGGTTTTCGATCCGTTTTTTACGACCCGGCAAGGGAGTGGGACGGGGTTGGGGCTGTCCATCAGCCAGACTCTCATACAACGGGCCGGAGGCATGATCACTGTGGAAAGTGAAAAAAATCGCGGATCACGTTTTTTTATATGGCTTCCAGCCATGGACAATATGTCCGAAAAGAAAATCTAATATGATTAAAAAGTGGACAATTTGTCCTTTTTCGTTTGATGAATGGTCCAATTAATAGACATTTTTTCCATCAATCAGAAATTTGAAATTTTCTTATAACTAATTGATATATATTAAAAATATTGACTCTTAGTTACCGAATGCCTTCTAAATATATGCCTAGAGAATTTTGGGGCTCAAAAAAAGAAGGCATGAAGACAATTGAGTGCTGTCCTTGATTTGGGAGTAGTATTTCATTTGACAAGGCCTTCTAAAAAATAAGGGAGGATCTCGTCACATGAGCACACAATCTTCAAGCGGAATGTTTTCTTTTCTGATGAAGGAAAACATCGTCGCTGAACCTGGTTTTAACCGGTGGAGAGTACCACCGGCATCCATCGCCATTCATATGTGTATCGGATCGGTTTACGCCTGGTCTCTGTTTAATCCGCCTCTTATCCGCGGTTTGGGTGTTGTTGCACCGGCCGGCGATGATTGGTCGCTTTCCAGCGTTGTCTGGATCTTCTCAACAGCCATCGTTTGCCTTGGCCTGGCCGCTGCATTTGGCGGTAAATGGCTTGAGCGGGTTGGCCCCCGTTGTGTTGGGGTCGTATCTGCTATTTGCTGGGGCGGCGGCTTCCTGATTGGCTCCGTCGGTATTGCTTCGCATCAGTTGTGGCTTGTCTATCTGGGCTATGGTGTGCTGGGCGGTATTGGTCTCGGTTTTGGTTATGTTTCTCCTGTATCGACATTGATCCGCTGGTTCCCTGATCGGCGCGGTATGGCGACCGGTATGGCCATTATGGGCTTTGGCGGTGGTGCCATGATCGGTGCACCTCTGATCCGCTGGCTTCTCGGTGTTTTCTCCAAGGCTCCGGATTATCTAGGACCGGAAAGTGCGGTCAAGCTGATCACAGAAAATGGTCGGCGCTTTGCTGAAACCGCAGCCGGAAAAATCGAGGTTGTTGTTGCAAGTGCTTCCCAGGCGGCAGCATTGCCGGGTGGTGGTGATGCGGGTGTCTATGTTGTCGGGACCGGCAATACGGGCGCAGAAGGAACCTTTATCACGCTGGGTATTGCTTATTTCATCGTCATGATGATTGCCGCCTTCCAGTATCGGGTTCCTGCGTCAGACTGGAAGCCGGAAGGATGGAATCCTGAAACGCTGACCAGTAAAAAAATGGTCACGGAAAATGACGTGCATATTGATCAATCCCTGAAAACACCGCAATTCTGGTGCATCTGGATTGTTCTGTGTTTCAATGTGACGGCCGGTATCGGAGTGATTGGTGTCGGTAAAACCATGATCAACGAAATTTTTGGTGATCTTGCCATCGTTACCGCAGGCTTTGCGGCGACATATGTCCTGATGATTTCCGTCTTTAATATGACGGGACGGTTTATCTGGGCGTCGATCTCCGATTATATCGGGCGGAAGAACACCTATTTCTGCTTCTTTATTCTTGGTATCATTCTCTATCTGTCTGTACCGTATTTCGCGTCTTCCGGAACCGCGACAGCGCTCTGGGGCTTCTATCTGGCGACGATGATTATCTTCACCATGTATGGCGGCGGCTTTGCAACAGTACCGGCTTATCTTGCTGATATCTTTGGTACCTTGCATGTGGGTGGTATCCATGGACGGCTTCTCACGGCCTGGTCAACAGCCGGTGTCCTGGGACCATTCGCCATTACTTATCTTCGGGATCTATCGAAGAATAATGCGATCACCGATCTTGTCAGTAAAGTCGATAAAGCGGCATTCCTGGAGAAGTTTGGTGCGCCGGTAGAGCAATTGAATGAACTGGTAGCCGCGAATACAGTAACCATCGCCAAGCTGATGGAAATTGTACCGGCCGGAACGCCGGATCCCACATCCGGTCTCTATAACACCACCATGTATGCGATGGCTTTCCTGCTCCTGATCGGGTTGATTGCCAATGCCATGGTCAAGGAAGTCGACAAGAAGCATCATGTCGATAATACACATCCGTCTCTTGCTCCTGCTGAGTAAGATTTAAAGCGATTTGTTGTAATGGAGGAGATATTTCGGTATCTCCTCTCTCCAATCCATAGAATGTCAGGTGCCGAAGAGTACCTTTTACCGATTAATTGGAGCTAGTAATGGGTAAACTCGCGACAGGAGCTGTCAAAAAGAGAGATGTCAGCCTTCCAAAGGGGCGTCAGGTCGAAGACACAGCGCTTGAGGAAGTCGTCAATCTTCTGGGGGAACTGCCGGTCCGTCGGGATCTGCTAATTGAAGCATTTCACCTTATTCAGGATCAGGAAGGACATTTATCGGCTCGTCATCTTGCTGCCCTTGCTGAACTCTTCCGCATTTCCCAGGCAGAAGTCTATGAGGTTGCCAGCTTCTATCATCATTTCGATATTGTCAAAGAAGGGGAGACAACCCCCGCACCTGTGACCATTCGTGTTTGCGATGGCCTTTCCTGTGAAATGGCCGGGGCAAAAGAATTGATATCCGAACTTAATGAAAAAGCTGATCCGGACAAAATCCGAGTCCAGGCGGTTCCCTGTATTGGTCGCTGTGATGCCGCACCTGCCTGTGCTGTCGGAAAGAACGCCGTGGGTAAGGCGACGGCGTCTGAACTGATCACGTTGGCAGATGTTAAGACAGAACCAAGTATCAGTGTTTACGAGGACTTTCAGGCTTATCTGGCAAACGGTGGATACCAGACCCTCAAGAAAATTAAAAACGGTGACATTTTGCCTGAGGAAGCCGTTGAGATTATGTCGGATTCCGGGCTGCGCGGGCTTGGCGGTGCCGGTTTCCCGGCGGGTCGCAAATGGGGTTTTGTCAGCTC
>DIYE01000096.1 GCA_002428885.1 Alphaproteobacteria bacterium UBA6062 | reverse complement strand
CCATTCCCACCTGGCGTTCCCTCACCGAGACGCGAGACATATCCTTTTCGCCAAAAGAAAGACGCCCCTCCAGCAGAGGAGCAAGACCGGCAATCATCCGAAGAGTGGTGGTTTTCCCGGAACCGGAAGCCCCAAGGAGAGCCATCATCTGCCCATCCGGAACCCTCAACGAGACCGGCCCGATCCGCCCGTCATCATCAAAGACCGTTACCCCATCTTCCAACCTGAGCCCACTCATATGCTATTCGTACCCTGTAAATCCGCTGGGCACAATCTACTGATTTTTAGCAGTGGCGCTTATAACGTTTGTGTGAGGGAAGAATTTTCCCTAACGATATTATTTTTCTACGAAAAGAAGGCTTTAGCTAATCCCAGGGAAGTGAATAGGTCTTTACGTTGGTAAAGCTCTTCATGGCTTCAATGACGCCTTCCTTATAGCCAAGACCGGAATCCTTGATGCCGCCGAACGGTGACATCTCAATCCGGTAACCCGGAACTTCCCAGACATTTACCGTGCCGACATTCAGCTCCCTGATAAAACGCTGAATGGTCGGCCAGTGATCCGTACAAACACCGGAGGACAAACCGAAAGCCGTAGAATTTGAAATACGGATCGCGTCATCCACATCCTTGAAACGGATGACCGGTGCAACCGGACCAAAGGTTTCTTCTCTCACGAGATCACAGTCATAGGGAACGTGGTCCACAACAGTCGGGGAATACAAGGCCCCCTGACGTTCATTGCCGTATTTAAGGACGGCACCTTTGGCAATGGCATCATTAACACGATCCTGAAACTGGATGGCGGAGGCTTCGTTGATCACGGTCCCCATATCCATCTCAGGATCAAACGGATCGCCATATTTGATAGTTTTGGACTTTTCAGTCAACAACTCGACAAATTGGTCAGCAACCGCATCGGCCACCAGAATTCGTTTTACTGCCGTACAGCGCTGTCCTGAATTCTTATAGGCCCCGGCAACCGCTAGATCAGAGGCCTTATCCAGATCCGCATCCTCAAGGACAATCAGCGGATCATTACCACCGAGCTCCAGGATTTTGCGTTTATAGCCGGCTTTCTCCGCAATGTATTTGCCGATAGGAACACCGCCGGTAAATGTCACCAGCTCCGCATCCTCATTGATCAGCATCTCATCGGCAATATCCTGAGGCCGCCCGGTAACAACCGAGAACATGGCAGGCGGCAGTCCGGCCTCATAGAGCACGTCGGCCAGCATTAAAGCTGTCAGCGGTGTCTTCTCTGTCGGCTTGAGCACCATACAGTTATTGGTCGCAATGGAAGGAGCCACCTTATGGGCCACCTGGTTTAGCGGATGATTAAAGGGCGTAATTGCACTTATCGCCCCCAAAGGTTCGCGCAATGTGAAGATCTTGCGCTGCTTGCCGTGCGGGGTGATATCGCATGAATAGATCTCACCATCATCCTGGGTACACAGACGGGCGGACAGGCTGAAGACATCGTAAGCCCGTCCCACCTCGTACAGGCTGTCTTTCTTGCAGAGTCCGGCTTCAGACGTAATCATGTCAGAGATTTCCTCTTTGCGGGAAACCAGGATATCCGCCGTTTTCTGAAGAATCTCATAGCGTTCATGCCGGGTCAGGGTCGGCTGATAGTCAGCCGCTGCACGAAAGGCGGCGCGCACATGCTCCACCTGACCCATGGGGATTGTCCCGACAACCTTGTTACTGAAAGGATTGACCACATCGATCACATCTGCCGTTGAAACCTTTTCTCCGGCGATCCGCATGCTTTCAATCCGAGGTTCTGTCGGGTGTCCCATGATGCTACTCCTTACTGTGCGTTATTCAAGGCAACGCTGAAAACATCAAAGTTCCTAAGACGATGCCCATCGTCCATACCCTTGAGCGGACGATTGCAAAGAAGCGGCACTCGCTGCTCGGAAACACCGCCATGAGACCGAAGCGGTTCTTTCAAAGCACTTAGATCATGTTTTTCGGCACTGGTTCCGAGAACCTTTGGTGCGGTAGAGACGAGGATCACATCTCCCGTCCGGTCTTCAGGTAATTCAAATTTTGCACATCCATCTTCCCGGGACAGGCTTTCCATGATGCCATCCACCCCTTTAAGGCGGTCGATAATCTCGTCCCGGCTGTCTTCAGGCAAGTAGGCTGTGGCGAAAGACCCCAGAGCACCGTGATGGACAACATAAGGATCCGTGATCGGCAGGATCACCCGCGCAGCTCCCTCACCCAGCCATTCATCCAGAATATCCTGCAGGAAGATCACATCCGGCTCACCGGTCTCAGTATGTTTGGCTTTCATGCCGTGATCCGCTGTCAGCGCAATCACTGCACCCTGAGCGTCCAGTTCCGCCATATATTTATCCAACATGGCATAGAATTCATTGGCAACCGGCGTGCCTGGCGCATGCTTATGCTGAATATAGTCCGTCGTGGAGAGATACATCAGATCCGGCTTAAACTCATCCATCAGCTTGACGCCGCAGGCAAAGATAAACTCGCTAAGTTCTGCGGAATAGACAGACGGAACTTCCCGTCCGATCCATTCTGAGGCATTATCGATACCGTTTTCGGCCATCGTTGCTTCAGCGGATTTTTCAGATGAGAAACAGATCGCCCGCCCACTGGTCACATCCAGGCCGTTCCCCAGCAGCTTCCGAAGCTTATCTTTGGCTGTTACAACGGCAACCTTGGCACCCTGGTCAAAGAATGCCTTGAAAATCGTCGGTGCCCTCAGGAATTTCGGGTCATTCATCATGACTTCCGCATCGGCATCCCGGTCATAGAAATAGTTTCCGCAAATGCCGTGAACCTTTGGAGGCTGCCCGGTAACAATGGACAGATTATTGGGATTTGTGAAGCTTGGCACGACACATTCAGCCCGCAGATCTGCTCCAGAGGCCAGCGTCTTTGCCATATAAGGCATCACGCCATCTTTGATCGCCTGCTCAATATAATCAGGTTCACTGCCATCAATACAGACAACAACAACCGGCTGCTTGGGCCAGGCATAAGTCCGATCATTTACGGAAACCGGGGCATTTGACATGAGATTGTCCTTCACTTTGCATCACTACGTATCTTAAGAGCTTCTCACCGGAAAAGCGCCTGAGACTACAGCTTCTGTGTTTCAGAATTATGAGAAGTATGGAAAGGCTCGACCAATAAATCAAATCGATATTAATAATCATTTTGATAAGTATAAATGATATATTGAAAATCTTCTATACGATAACCTCGCCCACCAGATTGGCGCCTCGGGATGCCATAAAGTACAAACCCATGTAATGAGTGATATTTTGAGGATGCGCAGCAGATTCCGGCAACCCAACCTCAACGGCGGTTTCCCTCGGCAAATCGTAGGTGGAGCAACCTTTATCATAAACATGGATATTAACCAGTCCCGGCATCATATCATGATTACGGGCGCTCAGACTGGTCAGAACGAAATCCATAACACAGATATCTGTGCAGATACCAACAACCAGTAAATCGGTAATCCCGTTCTCCCGGACCCAGTTGACGACTGCATTTTGACCTTTTTTGTCAAAGGCGCCGATAAAACCGTTGATACAGTCTTTACGGACAAGCAGTGTATTCTTATCGTCCTCCAGCCATTTAAGTTCCGGCACCAACTCTTCCTCTCCGGTCCCTGCTTCGCAGTGCGGCGGATATGGCGGTTCCGGTTTTCCAGGCTCATGAGTATCCAGAAAAGCCAGGATAGGCCAGTTCTGGTCCGTAAAGGCTCGCGCAAGACGATCGGTCTCTGAAACCATGATAGAGACCTGCTCATTAGGAACGGGCGGCGCCAGATTACCAGCCCCTACCGTCGCAAAGCCGTTCACTTCATCCACAATAATCAAGCCAGCCAGTCCCCTCAATGATGACAGGTCAAGTGACTGAATTTCCAGTGGCATCTCCCCTGCCAGTGCTTTTGTAACGTCTTCCCTCATCATCCTGATATCCTCATTGCCCGATGATTTTATATCCTAAAGGAAGCTTTACCTGTCTGGCAAAAGATAATACTTCGCGCCAGATTAGAATAGACACACAACCATATAGAGAACAAAGGAACATGAAAAAATTTCGCAATTAACTGAATGTTAGGGTGTAGCACCCACACTGTCTTTATTGGATAAGTAAAGTACTCATAAACCGGGGACATCTTCATGTCTGTTCTAGAAAAAGTCGGTAAGTCAAACGGCATTACCCTGAAAACAAGACTCGTACTTTGGGTCGTATCGATCGCTTTGGTATCGATCCTCGTCTCTTCATGGATCAACTTTAGGTCGAGTAAGTCCATTGTGGAAGATCAGTCCATCGAACTGATCAACGAAGTCGCCAGTCGAAATGCCCAGACCGTTAAGACTGAATTAGACGCTGCCTTTTCCGTGGCACGTGATATCGCTGTCACGTTCTCAGCCATACAGAAGGAAAAAGCCGTCAGCCGCCCGGCGCTAAACCGGATGCTGGCCGACCTTCTGGCTGATAACGCCAACCTTCTTGGCACCTGGTCCGCCTGGGAACCTAACGCTCTCGATGGTGATGACGCGTCATGGGTTTCAAAACCGCCTTTTGATCAAACAGGCCGTTATGTCCCTTATTTCTATCGGGCGGATGGTAAAATTGGCTCTGAGCCTCTGATTGCCTACGATAAGCCTGGTGACGGTGATTACTATCTTCTGGCCCGGAATTCCGGTCAGGAAACCATTCTGGAACCCTATATCTATCCCGTTGGCGAGATTGATACCTTAATTACCTCGCTTGTTGTTCCGGTCCTTCGCAATGGCAAAGCCATTGGTGTCGGCGGCGTTGATATCGCCTTGTCGGACATCCAGAAGCAGCTTGCTGAAATCCGCCCCTTTGAAGAGGGGTATGTAACGCTCGCGACCGATACCGGAGTTATTGTCGCCCATCCCGATAGTTCTCTGATCGGGAAATCGATCAGCGATGCCGGTTTTGAGGCCACGACGCAAGACGCCATTAAAAACCAGAAACCTGTTCAGTTGACCGATGCAACCGTTAATGAGGAAGCGGTGATCCAGGTGGTTAAGCCCCTGTCTCTGGGAAAAACCCAAACTCCCTGGACACTGACTGTGACAGTCCCACGCGCACGGGTCTTCGCCGGAATCGACAGCATGCTCACGACAACAGCTATCGTCATCCTGGTTCTCGCCCTCGCGGCAGCGGCCGTTGCTTATGTGATGGGCAGCGCCATCACAAAACCGATAACGGCCATGACCTCTACCATGCAGGAACTGGCCTCCGGTCATCTGGATATCGATATTCCCGCTCGTGACCGTAAGGACGAGATCGGAAATATGGCGGCTGCGGTTTCGGTTTTCCGGGATAACGCGATTGAAAATAATCGACTGTCCGAGGAAAGCCGGGAAGCCGAGCGGCGCGAAGCTGAAAATAAGGCGCGGCTGGCTCAGGAAGAAAAAGAACGGGCCGCACAGGAGCAGGCAGAGAAAGAACAACGGGCAAGACAGGCTGAGGAAGAGAAAAAGCAACTTCTTGGTCAGTTGGCTGACGAGTTTCAGTCTAATGTCGGTAGTGTGGTGAAATCTGTTGCGGATGCGGCCAGGGAAGTTCAGACCAAAGCAACCAGTATGGTCGAGCAAAGTGATGAGACCAGTCAGCAATCCAACGACGTATCCGTTACAGCGTCCCAGATGTCTGGTAATGTTGCGACTGTTGCTTCTGCAACTGAGGAACTCTCAGCATCCATTGCAGAAATCAGCCGTCAGGTTGTCGAGTCAACCAATATCGCCGGTGGCGCCGTTGAAGAGGTTAAACGCACCAGCGTTGATATAAACAGTCTCTCCCAAGAGGCCGAGAATATCAGTGATGTGGTTGATCTTATCAGTGATATCGCAGAGCAGACCAACTTGCTGGCCCTCAATGCCACAATCGAAGCGGCCCGTGCAGGAGATGCCGGCAGAGGTTTTGCGGTCGTGGCATCTGAGGTCAAAAACCTGGCAGGCCAGACAGCCCAGGCGACAGACAAGATCACCGAACAAATCACCTCAATCCAGCAGGCAACCAAACAGTCTGTTAGCGGTATTGAGGGAATAGGGTCGACAATTGATCGCATTCATGAAATTTCCACAACGATTGCAACAGCAGTCGAAGAGCAAACCTCTGCAACACAGGAAATTTCCCGCAATGTTTCCGATACGTCTCGCGGAACCGAAGAAGTCTCTACCAAGATCGAAACGGTAAACCGGGTTTCCCAGGAAGTTAATAACGCATCCAAGTCGGTTCTTGATACGGCGGGCTCAATGCACGAGCAATCCGACGTTCTGCAAAAACAAGTTGATCAGTTTGTGCAGAATATTCGCGCCAGCTAACCGGATATGCTTCAAAAAAGCCGCCGGTCAATTATAGTGACCGGCGGCTTTTTTTATCCGTATATTATCCGCACTGACCGGCAGGCTGGATAATACCCAGTGCTTTTTCTACATTCAATGTGCCGCCACCGGTTTTTCCGATATAGATATTCATGGCTACGTGATGGTCGGTTTCAGTGATCATGGCCTTTCCCGTCGGGATATCAAAAGAAAGGCCGCTCATTCCATCAATCAGAGCCTCCTTATTCACTTTTCCAGCCCTTTCCATACCGGCTTTAACAGCCATCAGGGAATTATAATGTGTCATCACATAGAAAGAGACCACGGCATCCGCCCCTTCCCGCTTACGGATCTTGGCAACAAAATCTTTAACACCGGCCTCTTCTGAATTCGCGACCATAGGCAGCCCGGCATACATGCCTTCCCCTTTTCCAGGACCGAATGCACCAAGATAGGTTTCCGCGAACCCAAGAAAGGCAACGGTAACCTTCTTCATCAAACCGAACTCTTCTGCCTGCTTGATAAAGGTAATGCCGTCCGCGCCCGGAAGCGCGAAAAGCAGAATTTCCGCACCGGAATCGGCAATTTTACGAATAACGGAAGAGAAATCCTTCACACCAAAAGGCGTATATTCCTCGCCCTTTGTCTGGCCGCCAATGGTTTTGATCATTGCATCCGCAGCTTTAAACATATTGCGCGGCCAGACATAATCGGCGCCGAACATATAATAACTGCTTCCGACCCCTGTTTCTTTCAAGTAAGGGATCAGAGGTGCGGTATCCTGATTGGGTACGGTATTAAATGAGAAAAGATAGCGATCGCAAATACCGCCTTCATAATTCGTCGCATAGAGCAGAGGTGTCTTGAGACGCTTCATGGTGCCTGCCATAGCATCTCGCGCGGCAGAGGTAATCGGCCCGGAAACCGCTATGGACCCATCCCGCTGGATAACTTTTCGCACGCGCTCTACTGATGTTTTCGGATCTGTTTTATTGTCTTCATACAGAACTTCGACCTTATGTCCAAGGATGCCGCCCGCGGCATTGATCTCTGCTGCTGCCAGATCAAGTCCCATCTGAGCCTGTTTACCAAACAGTTCCAGTCCGCCTGAAAAAGGCTGGACAGCACCGATTTTGATGGTTTTTCCTGCGAGAGCTGGCATGGGAAAGGCCGCTGTCGCAGCCAATGCACCTGCCGTTGCAACAAAGTTTCTACGCGAAATGTTACTCATTGAAGACCCCCTAAAATTATTCGTTTACAAATGATATCTTCTCATAAAAAATGAGACAGAACCAGAAGCTTGTGGCACTCTTTATGTCTAAATTCCCTGAGGACTCAAGCTGGCAAAATGAAAACAGGTAAAAAAATAAAACTACTGCATAAAAAACAGGCATTTTGCTTCGCACACAAACAATGAATTCATAGGATCACCGATGAATTCACACTCTAAAATATCTGTATACTTATGATTACGGTCCTTCCTCATGGCATTTCTTGACATTCAGTCTCTCGATAAGAGATTCGGAGGGGTAAAAGCAGCAGACAGCGTTACCCTGTCCCTTAAGCAAGGAAGCCTCACTGCCCTGGTCGGCCCCAATGGCTGCGGGAAATCAACCTTGTTCAATCTGATTACCGGTGCGCTGAAGCCTGATAACGGCCATATACGGTTTGACGATGAAGAGATTACGGCCCTTCCTTCCCACGAAATCGCCAGACGCGGTATCGGACGCAAATTCCAGGTACCCGCCGTTTTCCCGGACCTTACAGTCTTTGAAAATCTGACAGTCCCGACGCTCCAGAAGGGCCGGTTTTTCTCCAGGCCGGGCAATTCGGAGAAACGCATGGATATTCTTAAGACGATCAGGCTTCGTGAAAAACAGAATGAACTGGCAAGCACTCTGTCCCACGGGGAAAAACAATGGCTGGAAATGGGCATGATCCTGGCACAATCCCCTTCCCTGATCCTGCTGGATGAGCCGACCGCCGGTATGACGGCTGCCGAAACGGCAGAAACGGCACATCTGATCCGGACAATCAATAAAGGTGAAGGCGTTACTCTCCTGGTGATCGAACATGATATCGGCTTTATCGAACAGCTCGCCTGTCCGGTCAATGTGATGGCGCGCGGGAAAATCCTGAAATCCGGCACGTTTCAGTCTATCCGGAACGACCTGGAGGTTCAGGAGCTCTATTTTGGCCGACCGGAGGGACCTCATGCTTGAGCTGGACAGCATTACCTCCGGCTATGGGGATGCTCGGGTAATCCAGGATTTTTCCTGCACCGCAGAGGCTGGCCGGATTACCGCTTTAATGGGCCGCAACGGCATGGGAAAAACCACCCTGTTAAAGACTGTGATGGGCCTGCTACCGATCACCTCCGGACAGATCCTGCTTGACAGCGCGCCATTGGAAAGACTGAACCCCCATGAGCGCTCCCGCCAAGGATTGGGATATGTGCCGCAGGGCCGCGAAGTATTTGAAAACTTCACAGTTGCTGAAAACTTGCGGCTGGCAGCGCTAGGCTCCAGCCTTGATCATCTGGACATGCTACCGCAAATCTATGACTGGTTCCCGATCCTCAAAGAACGACTGGATCAGAAAGCCGGAACCTTCTCGGGCGGACAGCAACAAATTCTGGCCATTGCAAGAGCCCTGATCACCCGTCCCAAAATCCTACTGCTCGATGAACCCACAGAAGGCATCCAACCCAGTATTGTTCGTGATATCAGCTTGCAGCTTTCCCGTATCGCCAAGGAAACCGGCCTGACCATCCTCTTGGTCGAACAGAATGTGGATATGGTCAAGACCATGGCTGACGATATCGCCTTTATCGAAAACGGAAAGATGATGGAAAAATGCCTGTTGGAGGATCTCGGCCCGGATGATGCCCTTCTCCATCGGTATTTATCCATATAGGAGTCCGACAGATGGATCTTCTTCTGCCCCTGATTGATGCGCTGTCCTATATCCTCATCCTGGTGCTGATCGCCCTCGGCCTGATGATTGTGTTCGGCATGATGGGCGTGATCAACATGGCTCATGGCGAGTTGTTCATGATCGGTGCCTATGTCATGGTGGTTTGCCAGTCGGCGGGCCTACCTTTCCTGGTCGGCCTGCTGCTCGCCCCGCTGATCGTCGGTTTGCTCGGCTTGCTGATCGAGATGCTGCTGATCCGCCATATCTACCTGCGCCCGCTGGATACTATTCTGGCCACCTGGGGGCTCTCTATCGCCCTTAAACAGGGGATTGTCCTGATTTTCGGACCGGAATCCCAAAGTATCGCCAGCCCCATAAACGAAATGATCACGATCGGGGATTTCTCCTATCCCCTCTATCGCACCCTGGTCATGCTGGCAGCTATTCTGCTGATTGGCGGAACTTTCTGGCTCTTCCTTAAAACCGATTTCGGGCTGCAGGCTCGGGCTGTGATCGCCCGGCCTGATACGGCTGCTACACTCGGTATCAATACACGACAGCTCTACCGCTCAAGCTTCGTGATCGGCACGGCACTGGCAGGCCTCGCCGGTGCCCTGGTTGCTCCGACCATCAGTGTCGACCCTCAAATGGGCCTGGGGTATCTGATCCCCGGCTTCCTGTCGATCCTGGTCGGCGGTGCCGGTCCGCTGGCCGGCGTGCTGGTCGGTGGCTCCGCAGTAGGCGGTGCGAACAGCCTGCTGACTGTCTGGATCTCACCGGTAGCCGCCCAGATCGCCGTTTTTATTATGGCGATCCTGGTCATCCGGTTGCGGCCTGAAGGTATCTTGGGAGGCCGGAAATGAGACCTCTCGTCCCGCTCCTGATCCTCGCCGTCCTGTTCGCCATCGCACCGCTTTTTGTCGGCAGCTACTGGGTGTCTCAGCTCAGTTATTACCTGATTTACGGCCTTCTGGCTCTCTCCCTCTCCCTGGTCTGGGGGTATGGCGGGATCCTGTGTTTCGGGCAGGCCATCTTCTTCGGGATCGGCGGTTATGTGATGGCCGCCATGACCAAAGGCATGATTTCCCCCTTCCTCATCAACAGCTATCTCAGCCTGTTCTGCTCCGTCTTTGCGGCCAGTCTGTTTGCCGTAATACTGGGTTATTTCCTGTTTGCCGGTAAGGGGATCAACGGCCCTTATCTCGCCATCGTCACCCTGGCCATTGCCATCGTTCTGGAGCGGTTGATGAGCAACTGGTACGCCATGGGCGGCTATAACGGCCTTCTGGATATTCCGCCGCTTAATCTCGGCCTTTTCTGGTTCGATTATGAGCTCTGGGACAGCCTGCCGATCTTTTATACCCTGCTGATCACGGTCTTCGTGATTTTCGCCGGAATTACCCTGCTCCTGAAATCCTCCTACGGTACGCTGCTGACGGCCCTTAAAACCCATCCGGAAAGGCTTGCCTTTTTTGGTTTCAGCGTCTTACAGATCCGGTTATCGGTTTTCGCCCTTAGCGCCGCCATTGCAGGGCTGTCAGGGGCACTCTTCGTCACCGTTGACGGCTTTGCTTCCCCCACCCTGATTGGCTTTACCTTATCGACGGAAATCCTGATCTGGGTGGCCATCGGCGGCAAGGAAATGCTGATGGCCGCTTTCCTCGGTGCCATTCTTACCCGCTTCGCAGAAAACTGGCTCTCGGAAATTTTCGGGGACTACTGGATCCTGCTGCTCGGCATCCTCTTTATGATCAGCGTGGTCCTGCTGCCAAAGGGATTAATCGCAACCCCTCTGGCAGCTTTGGAACGAAAGCTGGGCGTCAGGCTTTAGCTCTCAAGGAAGAGGTCTCACTCTCCTTAACAGCACCGGCTGGATCAAGGGCAACACCGAAACGGTCTGCGGCTTCTTCCGCCGAGTAATACCCGCGGGCCACGTCCTGAGCCACCGCCTCCGGATCCCTGGCAAAAGGATCGCCGAAGCCACCGCCGCCAGGTGTGGAAACAGCGATACTGTCACCCACCGCAATCTGGATATCCTGATCCTTGGAAAGATGCGGCGGGATATAGGAACTGCCGCCCGCATGAATAGCGACTTTGTTGGTTCCGCCATCCATACCACCAAGCGCACCAACCGGACCATAGCGGCCGTGATCCATCACCATGGAAGCGCGGGCATGGCCGCGGCGTAGCTGAAGACGGTAATTCACCCCAAAGCCGCCCCGAAACTCCCCGGCCCCGCCGGAGCC
>DIYE01000173.1 GCA_002428885.1 Alphaproteobacteria bacterium UBA6062 | reverse complement strand
CGATACATGGGCATGTGGGTGACATCGATACCATCCAGGGTGACGGAGCCGTAATCGGCACTCATCAGCCCGGAGATAATATAGAAAGAGGTGGTTTTACCGGCGCCGTTCGGACCCAGAAGACCAACCGCTTCACCCCGGTGAACCGTGATGTCCACGCCGCGCAGAACCGGACGTTTTTTAAAGGCTTTGCCGATATTGGACGCTGTCAGGCCGGTATTTTCCGCCACCAGGCGCGGTCCTGTTTCCTGTGTCATCGTGTCTTGCGCCATTATTCCCCCGGAATATGCCTGTTTATTGCTTCTTCTGCGGCACGAAGATGCCTTTAACCCGACCGGAGGAAGTCCCCGATCCGGTCCCGTCAATACGACTTTTGCCGGACACCAGATCCAGCGTCATTTTCTGTCCTCTAAGAATACTCTGGCCCTGGGTCAGGACCACATTGCCTGTCAGTTGTACTTTTTTGTTCACAACATCATAGAAACCAATATCGCCTTTGGCAGTTTCCCGAGGGCTGGAGAGAAAGACATTCCCCTCAGCATCGATTTTCCGGATATTGGGCGGTGAAGAACCGTCTGCCTGTTTCTTGCCGTTATTTTCCGCGTAGTGCACTTTCAGTTTTGCTGCCCTGAGACGCAGCTCACCTTGCAGAACCTGAACATTCCCCTCAAATATGGCAACCTGCTTTTCCTGTTGGACTTCCAGGGAATCAGCCAGGATTTCAATCGGCTGATCCGTATCAAAGGCACCGGACAGGGCGGATTGTGCCTGAGCGGCAGGGGCTGCCATCAGCACAGCCACCCATAGGCTCAAAACCATAATTTTGCAGATTGATACTCTCATGAACACATTCGGCCCCGCCTGTCCCTCAAGGATATAATATCATTTTTACATTGCCTTCGAACCGAATGGTACCCTTTAATTGTTTAGCCACAACTCTATCCGCTTCAAATTCCCCGAGGGGGCCGTGACCTTTGAGACCCTCTTTGCTTTCAATGGTCTTTGCGTTGAGGTCCACATGGGCACTTTTCGTATGCAGTTGATTACCGTTGTCGGAGAAGATTTCTATACCGCCATCCAGATCCATATAACCAGTTTCCGGGTCGAGCGTCCCTTCCGGCGCGGAGAGGGAGAGCCACTGACCGCCTTTCAGGGTAATATCCGCCTGTAGGTTGGATAGAATAACCCGTTTTGACTTGGGGTCCGGCTGAACGGCCTGATCAGCCGTCACCACATATTGCTGATTTCCATCGTCACTGGACAGGAAACGCGGGTTTGTCATGGTTGTCTGCTGCTTGCTGACATTCCCCTGTTTATATTCCAGCGTAATCGCGTCTTCTTCCTCTTCCAGGCTGGGAAGGACAAACACAATCGAAATCAGGACTAGAGCAAAGGCCAGCAATGCCAGCTTCATGATCGAGACAAAACTGGTATAGCGTCTGGCGTGATGCTGTCTTTGTTGTGTGGTCGGATCGTCGTCGGAAGACATCACAAAGGACCGTTCCGTCCGGTCTGCATCAGTGCCGGGCAGAAGGTCACTGTGAGAGGGCGCTTTTTCCATTACATAATGCCGTTTCGCAGGCAGTCATGGACGCTGAGGACGCCGGCCGGACGAGATCCTTCGACAGCAAAAAGGCAGGTAATACCGTTAAATCCTGTGCTGTTCATCTGGGCCAGAGCTTCGGCCGCCAGAGCCGCCGGCCGGGTCGTCTGCGGATTCTCCGTCATAACCTGGCGGGCGGTTTTGCTCAGCATGTCGGCACCCATGTGGCGGCGCAGATCGCCGTCCGTGATGATACCGGTGAGATCGCCTGCCTGGTTGGTGATCCCGACACAACCGAAACCTTTTGCCGTCATTTCCAGCAAAGCTTCATCCATACGGGCCTCTTCACCGATCAGGGGCATTTCATCCCCGGTATGCATGAGATCGCTGACTTTGATCAGAGAGCTGCCAAGCTTGCCGCCCGGATGGAAGACTTGGAACTGATCCGGTGAAAATCCCTGCCTTTCCAGCAATGCAACGGCCAGCGCATCCCCCATGGCGAGGGTTGTGGTGGTGGATGTGGTTGGCGCAAGGCCGATAGAACAGGCTTCCGGAGCATCGGGCAGCAGCAATGTTACGTCGGCTCGCCTGCCAAGGGTACTGTCCGCTTTGCCAACAATGGCAATCAGTGGAATATTAAACCGCTTTGTATAGGCGATAATATCTCCAAGTTCTTTCGTTCCGCCGGAATTTGAGAGGCACAGGACCACATCATCAGGCATGATCATGCCCAGATCTCCGTGGCTGGCTTCGCCGGGATGAACAAACTGGGCGGGCGTTCCCGTAGAGGCCAGGGTTGCAGCAATTTTCTTGCCGATATGGCCGCTTTTACCCATGCCGGAAATAATCACGCGCCCTTTGGCATTTGAGATGATATCCAGGGCCTGAATAAAGCTTTCATCCAGAGAGTCTCTCAGCTGCTCAAGGGCGTCAGCTTCGATCTGCAAAACCCGCCGCGCAGAGACAAGATCCCGATGATCATCCAGGCGTGCGGTTTTTGAATCCTCCGGAACGGTCATGCTGATCTGTTACTTTCTGTGCTGTTAGGCGGCAGCCCTGATAGGTCGCTTTTTCTGATAATCCTTCGGAATATAGGAAAGAATTGCGTTTAGAACAAGGGTTGGGTGCGCCATCCTGACCTTCCGGTCAGCTATGGGCGAAGATATCCGTATCGTCCCAGCCGACCAGATCCAGCTCAGCCCGGACAGGCAGGAAGCGGAAGCATGCCTCAGCCAGATGGGTTCGACCCTCCCTTTCCAGCATAACATCCAGCTTTTTACGCATGTCATGCAGGTAGAGAACGTCAGAGGCGGCATATTCCTGCTGGGCTTCCGTGAGTTCCGGAGCCCCCCAGTCGGAGCTTTGCTGCTGTTTGGAGATATCGATCCCAAGTAACTCCTGGCACAGATTTTTGAGCCCGTGCCGGTCCGTATAGGTACGCACCAGGCGAGAGGCGATTTTGGTGCAATAAACCGGAGTGCAGGTGACGCCCAGATATTTTTGCAAAATCGCAATATCAAACCGGCCGAAATGGAAAAGCTTGGTCCGGTTTGGATCTGCCAGTTGTTTCACCAGATTAGGGGCATCGTAGCTTTTGCCGTCAAATTTAACCAGATGAGCATCACCATCACCGGCCGACAGTTGGACAAGACACAGGCGGTCCCGGTGGGGCAGCAGGCCCATGGTTTCGGAATCTACCGCAATCTCGTTTCCAAGGTCGACATCGGCGGGCAGATCGCCGTGATGCAGAAAAATTGTCATATCTGGACTTTCAGTTTATCGAGGGTCGTTACCCTGGCTTTTCCGGGATTGTTTCACAAGGTTGTTTCTGATTATCGTCAATTGCCGGAAAATTCAACTCTTCCGACTTTATGAGGAAATCGTGCAAGTGATTTGCATTGTCAATTGCAATTAACTATGGTTTGCCTATTCAGATTACTGATTGGAGTGACTATCACATGAAAACCCAGATTTTAGCAGCATTTCTGGCCATCGTGCCCGGAGCTGCCGCCGTGGCTCACCCGGGACATCCGGGATCGGAAAACCCGCTTCACACCCATGAGGCCGGCCTGTTTACGGAACCTTTCGCTCTTGCCGGAATTGTGGGCGCAGGTGTTCTTCTCTACATGCTGCACCGCTGGAACAATTCAGGTGCAGGCGAGCAGAAAAGCCGTTCCTTCCTGAACCGCGATAAAGATTGATGTGCCGTTTTCCGGTATTCATAGAAAAAAGAGGTGAAAATGCTGTATCAGTTGCTTGACAAGGTGGATCGTTTAGCCGGTCTGCCGCGCGCCAGTGCTCATTGTGATGTGCCCTGCGGAATTTATGATACGGGACCGGCTCTCATTGCCGCAGTTTCCGTTGTCCGCCTGATGGATATCATGAACGAAAAAGACGGTTCCGGGGAAAATCCGGCGTCTCTCGCTAATCTTTATGCGCGTAATGCCCTGCGCAAGGAAGAGGAAGCGGAGAAGGTCAAACAGGAGATCCGGGTGATCTGGGGAGATTATTTCAAGGCTCCGCTCATCGAAAAATATCCTGACATTCACAACCTGGTTCATTCTATCATGCAGAAAGCCAGCGCGTGTAAGCAGGAAGTACACCGGGAAGATGCTCTTGAACTGGTGGAGCTTGTCAATCGCTTCGCTGAAATTTTCTGGGAAAGCAAATCCGTCGAAACCGTTCGCCGGACCTGTCCTTACCCGCCTGCCATTGAAGTGGTTTATCCTATTCCGGCCGCCTGATGTTTGGATTGAAGGTTATTCGGGTCGCCGGTGACAGCATGTCGCCGGCGCTTCCCGAAGGGTCCTTTGTCCTCTTTCGCAAAGCCGGTCAGTATCGGATCGGGGATGTTGTTCTTGTTCATCATCCCAATCTTGGGATCATCGTTAAAAGAATAGCGGCTTTCGAGCCCGGCTTTTTGTGGTTGAAAGGGGATCACCCGTCGTCCGTCTCCCGCGAAGTCATGGGCTGTTTGCCCCTGAATAGAGTTCTTGGAAAGCAACTCTGGTCTGTTTCTCCGCCCTCTCCTGAAAAAGCGGCGGCATAGGATCGGAACTCACCAGGCTATCCTATCGGTTTCCGAGCCAAATGAGATCCAGTCTCTGCTTGAACGGCATATCCTGCTTTTGGGAAATCATCAATACTGTCCAAATCGAAGAACTTGATTTAGGGTCGTTCGGGAACAAGCGTTTTGGACAGTCTATGAATATCTTCAACAACATCCTCAGTGACCGCGGATCGAAATATGCGGTTTCCGGTGCGCCCGTTGAGGCAAGACAGCATGTGCAGGAGATCCTTAAGAGACTTAAAAAGGACAAGAAATTCGCTAAAGCCACCCATCATTCATGGGCCGTTTTGCTGAGCGATGGCGGGCCGATCAAAAATGACGACGGGGAAAGCGGTGCCGGGCGGATCATTCTGCAGATGCTGGAAGGGGCCGATCTGAAGGACCATGTGGTGATTGTCACCCGCTGGTATGGCGGAACAAAGCTGGGCGGCGATCGGTTTCGCCGGGTACAGGATTGCGTTCGCTATTATCTCGATCAGCTTTAGAGTTTCTGCCCTCATCCGCGTATAGCTCATCAGAAATCCCTACTAAAGGGAATATTAACCCTCCAGGCCTATGGTCACAGGCAATTTATTGTTTATCGGGCGCATATATTCTGTCGTGGTAGAGGTATTAGGGACATGCTGAAGAAACTGGAAGGTCTGTTTAAAAAGCAACAACATCAGACAGCGGGCGGGGAAAAGAAGAGCGGCAAATTCGGTATCGGTTTTCGCCTGATCGCTGCTTTTTCAGCGGTAACCGTACTGACGGTTGTGATCAGCGTTATCAGCTGGTTCAGCTTTGATGTCCTGACCGGCGCCCAGGATAAAACCGCCAAGCATGATATCCCGGCGATTACCCTGGCCCTCAAGCTGGCCAATGATACGACAGAAATTGCCGCTATCGCACCACGTCTTGGATCTTCCTCCTCGAACGAGGCGCGTGAACAGAATATGGGAAACCTGAAAGCCTCCATCGACCAGGCAAAAGCCAGGATGGCGGAGCTGAACAGCTTTATCTCCGACAATAAAGATCTTTCTGCTGTTTCTGTTGATTTGCAGCAGCTGGAACCTCTTCTGACGGCGCTGGACAGCAATGTGAGTGACCGCCTGAAATATGCTGCCCTGCGTCAGGAACGCCTCAAGCAGCTGGAAGAGTTCCGGTCTATTCTGGGTAAAGGCATGAGTTCTCTGCTGATCCCGGTTCGTATGAGCATGTTTAAAAATTCGGACGCCTGGGAAGAAATTCTGGAACAGTCCATTGAGACAGCCAAGTCCGGCGGAACGCCTGACTATGACACTGAACCTCTGAAACAGGCGGCGACAAATGCCCTGAGCGGCCAGGAAGCGGTTTTCCAGGTCCAGTCCTCCGGCTTCCTGCTGATCAGCCTGCTGGCTGAAGGGGCGCTGGCTGAAAGCCCTGAATCGGTGGACAATCTGTCTTCCCAGTTCCTGTCCTCGATTTCCAGTATGGCGACGCCGCTGTCAAAAGTCAGCCAGGGCAACAACAAGAAATTCGTCGCTAAATTTGAAAAGCTATTTCAGGACCTGCTGATCATCGGCTCCAACGGATCGGAAGAAGAGGTTATCTTCAGCCTGCGTTCCAAAGAGCTCGCCTCCATTGCCGAAGCCAATAACCTGCTGGGCGAGGCCCGGGTGATCGCAGAAAAACTGACCAAGCATGCCAACGCCTTTGCAGGCGGTATCGAAACGTCCATCCAGGAAGCCAATGACAGTAACCAGGCGCTGGCGGAGCAGACGAAAATGACGCTTCTGGTGGCTGCGATCATTTCTGTCCTGGTGGCGGTGGCCATCGCCTGGCTATATATCGCCCGCAATATTGTGCGCCGCTTGCTGATGATGGTTGAATCGGCTCGTAAGCTGTCCGAGGGAGATCTTGAAGCCAGTATTTATCGGGAAGGGAATGATGAAATTGCCCGTCTCGGTTTTGCGATTGTCAGCTTCCGGGATACGGCCCGTCAGGCAAAGGCCGCTCAGGAACAGGAAGAGAAAGAACGCCTGCGCCGGGAAGAGGAAAAAGAGCAACAACGGCAGGAACAGATCGACAATGATCGCCGGGCTGCAGAAGAAAAAGAGCGCCTTTCCGAAGAAGCCGAGGCCGAAAAGCGAGCTGAGCTTAACCGGTTGGCCGATGAATTTGAAGGCAGCGTGAAACATCTGGTGGAAAGCTTCTCTCATGCGACGACGGAGATGAGCGGCATTTCCGGTTCCATGACCAATTCTGCCACTGAAACCACGGCGCTGACGGAAACAGTGGCCTCGGATTCGCAGGAATCTACGAGCAGTATCAATTCTGTCGCCTCTGCGGCGGAGGAACTGACATCCTCAATTTCTGAAATCAGCCAGCAGGTGGGGCAGGCAGCCTCCATTGCCGGTGAAGCGGTTTCCGAAGCGGAGCGGTCCAACGTTATGATCACCAGCCTGAATGAGGCGGCCGCCAAGATCGGTGATGTGGTGGAACTGATCAGTGATATTGCCGAACAGACCAACCTCCTGGCCCTGAACGCGACCATTGAAGCGGCCCGTGCCGGAGATGCCGGTAAAGGCTTTGCCGTGGTGGCCAGCGAAGTCAAGAACCTTGCCACCCAAACCGCCAAGGCAACCGAGGAAATCACCAGCCAGATCAAGGCGGTGCAGCAGGAAACCGGGAATGCGGTGACGGCGATCGGCGGTATCAGTACGACCATCGGAAAGATCAACGAAATCAACACGACGATTTCTGCCGCCGTTGAAGAGCAGGGCGCGGCAACCAATGAAATCAGTCGCAGTGTGCAGCAGGCTGCTGACAGCGCCGGCAAGGTTTCCGCCAATATCAATACGGTGAATGAAACCGCCGGCAAGACCGGCTCATCTGCCTCTGAAGTCCAAGATGTGGCCCGAAATCTGGCCAGCGAAGCCGGTACCCTGCAGGGTCAGGTTGATAACTTCCTCAGGCAGATCCGAACAGGGTAAAACCGTCAGCTCTGCAGTGCTGCCAGCCGGTCTCTCAGGATGTCGATCAGATCGAGAGCCGGCTCGGACAGCGGTCTGTTTTCCGGGTAAATGACTTTCAGTTCCAGAGCGACAACCGGCTCGAACCGACGGATGGCAAGGCCTGACTTTTCGTAGGCACGCGGCGTAACAGGTTCCAGGATCGAGAGCCCTTCCCCTTGCCGTATCAGGTCGCAGATTGGTGCTGAGAAGGTTGACTCCAGTTGGATATTGAGGCTGATCCCCGCCGCTTCCAGATTGCGCATAATCTGCTGATGGGTAAGACTGTAATCGGAAATCATGAGAAGCGGTTCACCATCAAGATCCGCCGGGCGAATAACGCTTTTGCGGGTGAGCGGATGATGTTGCGGCAAAACGCAGACCGTTTCCAGAACCGGCAGATCCAGGCTTTTGATACCGGGCGCGTCTGCCGGAACAACGGCGATGCCAAAATCAAACTGCTGCAGCGAGACCCGTTCCCTGACTTCCGGGGAAGCGCAGGCATGCAGGGATATGCGTACCCCGTCCCGTTTCGAGCGAAACTGTCGGATGATATCCGGCAAGAGATAAAAGGATGTGGCGACGGTTGCAGCGATCCGGATGTCTCCGGCTCTTTTCCGGCGCAGCTCCCCGGCCACTTTCGCCAGCCTGTCCAATCCCAGAAAGCTGCGATCCACTTCCCGGAAGAACTCCGTGGCATCGGCGGTGGCCGAAACACCGCTGCGGGTCCGGTCAAACAACCGAAAGCCGACTTCCGCTTCCAGATCCCGGACAAGGCGGCTGATGGCCGGCTGACTAATGCCCATCAGATCAGCGGCGGTGGTCATGTTCCCTGTTTGATAGACATACCGGAAAGCTTCTATTTGTCTCAGATTGAGGCGCATATCAGTTGAGTTATATCATAACATTTATGCATGACAGACGAAAATTACGCATTAGACATTATTCTATAGTGCGCTAATCTTTCAGAAAACAACAAGAAACAGGCAGATCTGCTGCCCATTGATCCGGAGCGGAACAGAGGAAAACCATGCGCCAGATGTCCGAACAAGAGCAATCCCGTCACGTAAATGACATGAAGGAAAAAGGCTACACTATCCTTGAAGATGCTATTCCCCGGGATCTGATGAAGGAACTGAAAGAGGCCCTTGCCGAGATTGAGGAGACACATAAGCTCGGATACAGCAAGACGGCTTTCGAAGGGACCCGGACGGTGCGAATATACAATCTTCTCGCCTATCATCGGGCGTTCGAAAAAATCCCGGTATCGCCCCTGGTTCTGTCTGTTGTGGAAAAGGTTCTGGACCAGGAATTGCAGCTTTCTTCCCTGTCGGCGATCTGCCTGGGACCGGATCAGGAAAGCCAGCCGTTGCACGGGGACAGCCAGATGATCCCGCTGCCCCGCCCGCATTTGCCGATTGCCGTCAACTCCATGTGGGCCCTGTCGGATTTTACGGAAGAAAACGGAGCGACCCGGATTGTCCCCGGCAGTCATCTGTTTGATCACAACCCCGAATATGACAAACAGTATGAAACGGAATGTGCTGAAATGCCGGCAGGCTCCATTCTTCTCTGGAATAGCGCGCTCTGGCATGGCGGAGGAGCCAATAAAACCGATCAGCGCCGGGACGGGATTGCCTGTTATTACTGTGCCGGCTGGGTGCGCCCCCAGGAAAACCAGCAACTCGGTATCCCTGCGGATCGGTTGAAGGCCTTTCCAAGGCGTCTGCAGGAGCTCTGCAGCTTTTCCGTATATCAGGGGGTGTATGGTCATATAGATAATAAAGATCCTATCCATCTGCTGGGCCGGGAGCAGACACGGGATCTTCTATGGCAGGCCAGTGAACGTCGGAAGAAGGAGCCGGAAAATGCCTGAACAGGGATCCGCCCTGGATATAACCCCGGAAGATCACGCCCGCAGTATGGCGGACTATATCAAGGCCGGAACAGAAGCGGCCTATGCTCTTGGAAACCGGGGTCCTATTCGCCTGACGGTCTCAGGGCAGCTGGAAGCGGATATCCTGGATGCTTATTGGCAGCATGGTTTTTATGTTTTTGAAAAGGTTGTCGGACCGGAGGAACTTGCGGAGTTACGGGATGATGTAGGCCGGGTTCTGGCATCTGCTCCTGTCGCACCGGAGGCGGATGTGGATGCGGATGGTCGTCCGGCGATTGGTGAGGGATTGAAAAAGCCGCCTTTTCGCTTTGCCAAACCGCTCAGCGACCCGCTTGGCGGAACGGATCTGAATAACGGGCGGCATCCGGTGCGGATGGTCAGTCCGGCAGCGACGGAAACCGGGAAAGCCTGGACGGTACAGATGCTGGACGGCAATCTGCATCTTATGGATTCGGCCCTTCGGCTTTATGGTCATCCAGGACTTCTGGCGGTGGCCGAAGCCGTCAATGGTCCTGATTTTGTACCCTATAATGAAGTAGCCTTTATCAAGGAAGCCGGTCTTGGTCCATCTGTTGCCTGGCATCAGGACGGCACCACCCATTGGGACGCGCCGGACTGGGACCAGGGGGCTCATGGTTTTAATTTCATGACGCAGCTTTATCCCAGCACGGCAGGAAACGCGGTCTGGGTCCTGCCGGGCAGTCACAGGATGGGCCGGGTGGATATCCGTAAACTGGTGTCAGAAAGTGGATCGGAGCGGATTAACGGTGCGGTTCCCATGCTCTGCGAGGCGGGAGATGTGATGATCATGAACCGCCAGATGATGCATGGTTCATTCGCCAATTCCTCCCCGGATCGCCGGGTCACGCTGAATGCCGGTTTCTTTCCGAGAAAA
>DIYE01000362.1 GCA_002428885.1 Alphaproteobacteria bacterium UBA6062 | reverse complement strand
AGGCCGAAGGCGCCCCGACCGTTGCCGAGAAAAGACAGCGGGACAAGGCGATGATGATTGCCGCGATTGAGCGTCACCCTCTTGTCCAGAGCATCAACGATATTTTTGACGGCGCCACCATTCGGGATGTGCGAGATCTGGGCCCCGGCCTTGAATTCATGGCGGATGATGACATATCGCCAAATGACGATAGCGAATAAATAGACGAGTATCTGGAGAGTGAGCATGAAGAATCTTGGCAATCTTATGAAGCAAGCCAAGGAAATGCAGACCAAAATGGCTGAAATGCAGGAAGCCATGCAGCATCACGAGCTGACCGGCGTGGCCGGTGCCGGGATGGTTGAGGTCACCCTGAACGGCAAGGGAGACATGAAAGGTCTGAAAGTTGATCCGTCCATTATTGATCCTGAAGACAGCGAGATGCTGGAGGATCTGATTAAGGCGGCTCATGCGGATGCCCGGAACAAAGTGGAAGCCTACAGCCAGGAAAAAATGAAAGAAATGACCGGTGGTCTTGAACTGCCGCCCGGAATGAACCTGCCTTTCTAGAGTATGTTCTGTTTATGAGCACATCCGAAATCGAGCAACTGATCCAGCTGATGTCCAAACTACCGGGCCTCGGAACGCGGTCCGCCCGGCGGGCGACGCTGTTTCTGATAAAACATCGGGAAAGCCTGCTCATGCCGCTTGGTGACGCCATGGCGGCGGCGGCAGAGAATGTGAAAAGCTGTGAGGTCTGCGGTAATCTGGATACGGAAGATCCCTGCGGAATTTGCCGAAATCCGGCTCGGGATCGCAAGACTCTCTGTGTTGTTGAAGATGTCTCGGATCTTTGGGCTCTGGAAAGGGCGGGGGTTTTCTCAGGCCAGTATCATGTTCTGGGGGGAACTCTGTCGGCGCTGGATGGCGTGGGTCCTGAAGACCTGCGTGTCGAATCTCTGATCCGGCGGGTTCAGGAGGATGAGGTTACAGAAGTGATCCTCGCGCTGAATGCCACTGTCGACGGACAGACGACTTCCCATTACCTGACGGACCGGCTGGCTGACGAGGAGGCAGATCTGACGATTACCCGTCTCGCCCACGGCGTCCCGGTAGGCGGCGAACTGGATTATCTGGATGATGGAACCCTCGCGACGGCCTTGAAATCCCGCCGCTCGACATAAGAATGCAATCCTGATTCAGGAAGGTAGGTTGGAAGCCAGCTTTGCGATATGGCTTTCACAGGATTGCCTAACTTGTCGGTGCAGGTCTGCGACTCGATCTGATAACCAGCCCAGCGTTTCTTCGGATATATCGTAATGTTTCGAATAACGCGCCTTTACATAGGCATCGACCAGCAGATTAAAGGCGGCTCTCGCTTTTTTGGTATCCAGTGGCCAGACGTCAACCAGGTCGCGGTCCAGATCCTCGCAAAAACCGCGCAAGGTGGTCAGGCGATGCGTGGACGGACAGTACCCGGTGTGGGTCAGCAGATGGGCTGAATAGGCATTCTCTGCAGATTGGTGCAGCAGAAAGGCGGCATGCTTCAGGGAACCACGCTCCACACTGGCCTTAAAATCGATCATGAAATCCTGTGCTGCACTGATCCTGTCTTCGAAATAATCCGAGGCGATTTCATGGGCTTCCTCGGGTGAGAGAGGACGGGCTGTCGCAAGATTGACACCGGCTTTGTGATAAAGGGCAATACCCTGCTTGATGATATCTGTGAAGAAATACTGCCCCTTGGACAACTCGTCATTCACGGTTTGCAGGGTTTCAGGCAGGAAATGAACCGGTGTATGAATGGATTTGTCCCAGAGAAGTTTTTCTTCTACATCAATCCACAGGTTGGAATGCCGGGCCAGCCGATCATGGTTGAGAATGATCAGGATATCGAAGTCGCTCTGATATCGTTTGCGGGTATGGCGTTCATCCACCCAGTCGCCACGAGCATAGGATCCAAAAAGAATGATTGCCAGAATACGCCCCTGACGTTTCCAGTCCTGTGTCCCGCCGGTCATCGCGGCATCAAATTCCGACAGGATAATATCCCGCACCCTGACCAGTTCGTTTTGTTTGGACAGGGGCAGATGATCCAGGTCTGTACGCAAATCACTTATTCTGTTCATGAGACTGCAGTCTGTTATCCCTGTTTCAGTAAATCCGGAGGTGAAGACAGCAGGTCTTCTTCTTCAGTCTCGCCCAGTTGCAGGTCCTCGATTTTTTCGGCGCGGCTGCTGATTTTACGGCTGGATGTCTGAATACCGTCAATATCGCGGGCGGCCTGGTCAAAGTGCTTGGCGAGCTTTTCCACCCTATCATCCAACCGTTCCACATCTTTGATGAGGACACCCACCTCTTTCTGAATGACGCCGGCCTGTTCACGCATCTGGCTGTCTTTCAGGACGGCCCGCACGGTGTTAAGAGTCGCCATAAGGGTCGTCGGGGAGACGATCCAGACCCGCGCCTGATAGGATTTTTCCAGTATCTGCGGGAAATTGGCGTGTAGCTCGGCGTATACGGCTTCTGATGGCAGGAAGAGAAGGGCTGATTCTGCCGTTTCCCCGTCGATAATGTATTTGTCGGAAATATCGGCGATATGTTTGGTCATAGCCGTAACAAAAGCCCGGTTTGCGGTCTGCAGATCCGCTTCCGTTTCGGCGCTTCTGATCAGATGATAGCTTTCCAGCGGAAATTTTGCGTCGACCACAATAGGCCCGGGCGGGTTGGGTAAGCGGATCAGGCAGTCGGCCCTTTTCCCGTTTTCAAGGGTGACCTGAAAGTCATAGGACGAGGGCGGCAGGGCCGAGGAGACCAGATCATTGAGCTGGATTTCGCCAAAGGCACCGCGGGCCTGTTTATTGGCCAGAATATCCTGCAACCCGACGACCTGGTTGGAAAGGTCGGTCAGGTTGTCTTGTGCTTTATCAATAATGGCCAGGCGTGCCTGCAATTCACTTAAGGATTTACCGGTCTTCTCCGTTGATTGTACAAGGCTGTCTCCCAGGCGCTTGGACACGGTGTCCAGTCGGTCGGACAGGGTTTTATTGATCTCGTTCCGGCTGGCGGCTCCTTCCGCCGAGATCTGCTTCAATTGTCCTTCAAGCTGGGCCTGCTGATTGATAAGACTTTCCGTCAGGCGGGTAAGATTTTCGCTATTGCTCATGGCGGAGTGGATCATTTTCTCCGATTTGCCGAGTTTAACGGCCATAAAAGCCGTCACAAGACCTAGAATGATAATGACAGCAATAAGAACGAATTCCATAAACCGGGCCCCCAGCCCAAAATCTGCGGTTTCCTCAAGAACCTTGACCTTTTAACGGCAGAGTAATACCTAGTGAATCAAATTGCACCTGTTTCCTGTAACGTAAAGACTGTCTAAAACCATGGCCCTTCTGCCGATTATTACTGCGCCGGATCCCCGGCTGAAAACTGTGGCCGACCCGGTTGCGGTTGTTGATGGAGAGATCCGCAAGCTCGTGGATGACATGTATGACACCATGTATGACGCGCCGGGTATCGGTCTGGCGGCCGTTCAGGTGGGCGTGATGAAGCGCGTCCTGGTGATGGATGTCATCGGTAAAAACGCCAAGGAAGGCGACCCTCAGCCTCATGCCTTGATTAATCCTGAGATTACCTGGGTATCCGATCATGATTCCACCTATGAGGAAGGCTGCCTGTCTGTCCCGCAGCATTACGCGGAGGTGGTCAGGCCAGCGGAAGTAAAGGTCAAATATCTGGATGTGGACGGGCAGGAGCAGGAACTGGAGGCCGACGGATTACTGGCAACCTGTGTGCAGCATGAAATAGACCACTTGGATGGTATTCTCTTTGTGGATCATATCTCAGCACTGAAACGCAATATGATCCTGCGTAAACTTCTTAAAATCAAAAAACAGGCAAGTTAGGGTCCGTATCATGAAGCGCCTCAGACTGGCGTTCATGGGAACGCCTGATTTTTCCTGCTCCGTTTTGAAAGCTCTGATCAGCTCAGAGCATACTATTGTCTGTGTTTATTCCCAGCCGCCCCGTAAATCAGGGCGCGGCAAGAAAGTGACGCCAACGCCGGTTCATCAACTTGCAGAGGAAGCCGGTATTGAAGTTCGCACGCCGGTATCGCTCAAGCCAGAGGACA
>DIYE01000156.1 GCA_002428885.1 Alphaproteobacteria bacterium UBA6062 | reverse complement strand
GATCAGCATGGCGAGTGTCGCACCCGCCATAATGCCGATATTCATAACCGACGTGGTATCATTCCAAATCGGCTGTTCCAGCGCCTGCTGCTGGAAACCGCCGGTCCAGAAGCCACTGGTCAGCGGATCCCACCCCGCCAGGGTCGCAGCCTTTGCCCCCCAGAGGGTGAAACCCCATGTTATGGACCAGGGATGACCAACACTGACCAGGGTCACCCAGTTCAAGACGGCCAGGGCGACACTGGCCCAGATCAAAGGCCAGGGTCCTCGCACCATTTTCATGGGCAGGGAAAGACCCTGTCCGCTCCCGCTATCGGAACGGCGGCGATATCGACCAAGGAACACATATAACAGGGCCAGGAAAGCCAATTGCCCCGGAAGCGCAATTTCCCACCCCCATTCTCCTGCCAGGGAAATCGGGCGAAGCGCCGACAGGGATTGCCACCACTGAAGATCAAGACTTCCCCAGAAAGCACCAGCGCAGAAGAAGATCAGGACAATCAACATCCTCGGATTACCGGAGCCCGCCGTATAAAGGCTACCGGACGCGCAAGCCCCGCCAAGCTGCATACCAATACCGAAAATGAAAGCACCGAAAGCCATCCCGATACCAACCGGTGCAACAGCTCCGCCCGCTGTGTGACCAAAAGCACTTCCCTGCGACAAGACAGGTGCGAACAGAACGGTTGTCAGGGCCAGCAGAATAATCTGGCTATCAATGCCCCGCGTATCACGTTTCTCAAAAAAACCGCGATAAGCACCGCTAAACCCGAAAGCAGCATGATAAAGAGATACTCCCATCAACAGAGCTACAATAAACATCCACAGGCGCAAACTATCCACATTAAGGATCAACCAAACCGCCAGCAAAAGTGCCGTTCCCACCATGGGAAGCACAAAGGCTCTTGTTGCTGTCGCTGCCGGGGAAAGTACTGCCATGCCCTCGCCTAAACAGAAAATACTCTATCGAGTAACCTGATCTGCAATCCTCAACAGGATCTCATCCAGTTCTTTTGCCATCGCTACAAGATCGCCTGAGCTGGCGTAAGGCGCGAATACATCGCTCGCCATTCTGAAAGACAAATGCGCACCTTCAGGGCGCTCAGTGACATAGAGCCTTAAGGGAGCTTCATACCCCGCTTCTAAACTGGCTTTCAGCATTCGGACCGCGAAACGCGGATGGAAAATCATCACGACCCGGTTTCCCGGAATAGTCACCCCGATGGAACGGGCTCCGCAATCAGCACAGGCTTCTGCAATGACACCCATTTTTTCTGCAGCAATCGCTTTCTTGAGACGATCCAGAAAACTCGTGAATTCCTGCTCTGTCTGATAATTCCTGAAATCATTCTTATGCCCGTCCGCGCGGACATCTGTTGCAAATGCCAACCCCACAAGAAGACACACGAGAACAAGAGACGCTGTCTTGCCCACATTCCTGTAAATTATGCTCATAATCCCCAATATCCTTTAACGCTTGTTGATGGCAGAAGTTTAAACTGCCACCGCCTCACATGCATCTCAACTTGCCGAGAGGGGCGGACACAATCCATCACAGATGCTTGATCCGGTAGCGTTGTTTCATTCCAAATCCGCCGCACCAAGACTGCGGTCCAGGGGGTTGGAATGTGATGATCTTGGAAACTATGGTGTTAAGGAGGGTCTGCTAAAGGAGTATGTCAGTATTTCTTACCCTGAATTTCCACGTCCCGATGGAGATAGACACTCATAACCAGCCCAAAGCCGATCAGCAGTGTGAGCATGGATGTACCGCCATAAGAGATCAGCGGCAAAGGCACCCCAACCACAGGAACCAGTCCCATCACCATGGCGATGTTAATAAAGACATACAGGAAGAAGATACCTGTCATGCCCACGGCCAGTAATTTTCCAAACTGGTTACGGGACCGATAGGCAATGGCATATCCGTAAGCCATGAGAAGAATATACAAAGCGAACAGGATCAGACCACCAACCATACCAAACTCTTCCGCCAGCATGCTGAAGATAAAATCCGTCCGCATTTCGGGCAGGTAATTCAAGTGACTTTGAGTTCCCTGAACAAGCCCCTTACCAAACACCCCGCCGGAGCCCAGGGCAATTTTCGACTGCATGATATGATAACCGGCTCCCAGCGGATCAGATTCCGGGTTCAGGAAAATCAGGATACGTTTCTTTTGATATTCATACAGAAACTGATAGGCAAAAAAACCGCTTGGGATCGCTATGCCGATAACGGCACCGAACATCCACATGCTGACCCCGGCGCAGAAAAATACAATGCCTGCCCCGGCAACCAGCAACAATGTCGTTCCCAGATCCGGCTGCCTGAGGACCAGGGCGGCAGGCATGGCAATCAGAAAAAGTGGGAAAATCAGCCAGCGGATCCGCCGGACATCATCCATGGACAGACCGTGGAAATATCGCGCCATCGCCATGATCAGGGTGATTTTCATGACTTCCGAAGGCTGGACCTGGATCGGTCCCACCTCTACCCAGCGCTTGGCCCCCATACCGACAACACCCATGATCTCTACTGCGCCCAACATCAGCAAGGCAATTGCATAAAGAGGATAAGCGAGGCGGAGCCAGATCCTTATATCCACAAGAGCCACCACAAACATGATGAACATACCCGCGGCAAAACGGATCATCTGGCGGGAAGCCCAGGGTTCGATACTGCCGTCAGCCGCGGAATAGAGCATCACAAAACCGACCGACGCGATGGCGCAAATCAGCAGGATGAATCCCCAATTCATATCCCAGATTTTTTTAGACAAAGGCAGGTTTTGTTCCGGCGCTCCAATTTCTCTAAGCATCCCGGTCTCCTGCCTTAAACGGGCTGGTTACAAATTTCGACCGGTTCCGGTTGCGGACCGGATCAAGGCGCAGTGCTTCCTGAAGCAAATCTCTTGCAATGGGTGCCGCCGCCTTGGAACCGCTTCCTCCATGCTCCACAATAACGGAAACCGCATATCGGGGTTCATCATAAGGCGCATAGGCAACAAACAGGGCGTGATCCCGTTCCCTCCACGGTCGTTCCTCTGCTTTCAGGACACCGGTTAGACGTTCCTTCTTGGAAATTCTTCGGACCTGTGCGGTTCCCGATTTGCCGGCCATTTCCCATCCTTCGACCTCGATTTTGGAACCACGGCCTGTACCGCGCTTACCATTGACCACATCGAACATACCCTTCAGGACATGCTTGAGATCATTTTTATCGAGTCCCAGATCCGGAATGGCATTCAATCCATCCCCTTCTTCTTTAGCAGAAGAGTTCTGACGGACAAGGCGCGGGGTTACTGCTTTA
>DIYE01000037.1 GCA_002428885.1 Alphaproteobacteria bacterium UBA6062 | reverse complement strand
TGAACAACCCCTACCTGCCGGTGAAGATAATATTCTGGCCGAGATGGAACGACCGGTTCCCGTCTGCGCCGATGAAAGCTGCCATGATACCAGTACCCTGGACCAGGTCGCTCCGCTCTATGATTATATCAATATCAAGCTGGACAAGACAGGCGGTTTAACCGAAGCATTGCTTCTGGCCGAAGCGGCAAGAGGCTTTGGTCTTGGCGTTATGGTGGGTTGTATGGTTGGTACCAGTCTCGGCATGGCACCGGCCATGATGATCGGCGGTTTTTCCCGTTTCGTTGATCTGGACGGCCCGTTACTTCTGGACAAAGACCGGCCGAACGGTATCCAGTTCGATGGCAACATCATGCATCCGCCTTCCCCGAAGCTGTGGGGGTAGACCGAAAAATCTGTCACGTCTTAACGGAAATTATGTCCGTGTAGCCAGCCGACGATTGAATGTTTCTGCCCTTTGGTCACGTCACTGAACCGATGCAACCAGTATGCCGGGAACACAATAATCGCTCCTTGCTGTCTAAATCCTTCCGTATCTACTGGAATATTATGAAGAAGAAGGTCGCCTCCTTCGTAACTTTTCGGATCTGACAGTTGAACGACAAAGCAAAGCTTGCGAGAAGAAGTTGAGGCAGGACCGAGATCGACTTCCCAGTCCTCCCCCTTGGTGCTCCCCTTACTCTGCCTGATCAGCCAGGGCATGTCATCCGCGGGAACGCCGGACAATTCAAACCGCCAGTTGTCAGCATTGACCTGATTGACGCCATAGCTGATCTGGTCCAGCGGATAGGCATTTTGTCCCAAAGGAAGTTGCTGCCGCTCTATGGAGGCATTCATTTTAGCATCCGGAAAGATACGGACATTTCCTGGCCCTACCGGCATGCGTTTGTCCCAGTTTTTAGAATTGGCCTGCGCAACAATCCGAGAGCATTCCTGAGGAGAAAAAACCGGCCAGTGCATGGAAAGAGATACATTGGGGTTTCTCATGGGAAAGAGAGGAATCTGCATCATTTTCTTGTCACTCTCCTATCTGAAACTGGGGCCATGAACCCAGCCGACGACGACTTTCCGGGCACCTTCCGTCATGGGAGCGACCCGATGCAGCCAGAAGGACGGGAAAACAATTAATGTCCCTTTTTTCGTCAATTCCCGGCGCTGTTTTTCAATGCGGTGAAATCCGAGATCTCCCCCTTCATATTCCTCTCCCTCCGTAAGTTGCAGGGAGAAGCCCAGTTTTCTGGAGGCCGTTGCAGATTGCCCCAAGTCCACATGCCAGTCATTGTGATCACCTGTCCGGCAATAATTCATCACCCAGGGTTGGTCGTCATCGACAAAACCTGCGAGATCAAACCGCCATAAATGAGAGTTTGCGGCGCTGATTTCCTGGGCAATTCTATTCAAGGGAAATCCGGTTTCATCAACAGGTACTGTCTGTTGAAAATTACTTCGAAAGTCTCTCTCGATGGTAAAAACGCCTTTGCCCTGGTGTCCGCCAATCATGGCTTCTTCCCACTTGCTTTCTTCAAGAGACGCCAGAATGCGATCGCATTCCTCCTCCGTAAAAACCGTATTCACATAAACAGACGCCGTATTACTGTTCCTTAGCGGCGCTGACGGTAAAACAATCATGATACCCTTCCCGACGATCCGAGCTTTAAGAGCCCCCACTCCATACGCTTTCGTTTTTTTGTGATCGTCATCACACTCATGGAACTATTTCACTTTTTAGGTCAGTTGCCAAGAAATTTAGGTCAGCTTTTTTATTCGACGATCCTCATGCAAAATGACGCAGCGTTTTCCATCCCTCCCCCCTCCTCCACTGACGACACCGAACCATTGGAAGCAGGCTGAAATCTCCGGTTTACGCTTCTGCGGTGGAATCATTGATCAGATATGATACACCTTCCATCAAACACCTGAGCTCACATTGCATCACAATGGACGGAACAGATAATGACAATACCAACAATGAACCGCCGCGATCTCGACTTTCAGCTTTATGAAATGCTGACCACGGATGAGCTTTGCGACCGGGATCGGTTTGCCGATCATGACAAAGGTGTCTTTGATGCCGTCCTGGATACCGCTTTCAGCATTGCCGCAGATCTTTTCGAGCCACATAACCGCAAGGCTGATCTCAACGAGCCCGTCTTTGATGGGGAAAAAGTTCGTATCATCCCGGAAGTCAGAGAAGCTCTTGATGCCTATATCGACGCCGGTTTTATCGGCGCCCAGCATGACTATGACCATGGCGGCATGCAGTTGCCAAATGTGATCTCGTCAGCTTGCGGTGCTATTTTTAACGCTGCCAATGTTGGGACATCCGGCTATCCGTTCCTGACCGTCGGCGCCTCTAACGTTATTCGCGCCTACGGAACGGAAGACCAGAAAAAGCTGTTTATGGAACCGATGATTGCCGGAAAATTTTTCGGAACCATGTGTCTTTCTGAACCACAGGCCGGCTCTTCTCTCTCCGACATTAAAACCAAAGCGGAACCACAGGCCGACGGCAGTTATCGGCTGACCGGGAATAAAATGTGGATTTCGGCCGGTGAACATGAACTGTCCGATAATATTGTTCATCTTGTCCTCGCCAAAGTCCCGGGCGGCCCGGAAGGCGTTAAAGGCATTTCCCTGTTTATTGTCCCTAAATTCCTGGTGAATGAGGATGGCTCTCTTGGTGACAGAAATGATGTCTCTCTCGCTGGCCTAAACCATAAAATGGGATATCGGGGCACCACGAATACCCTTTTGAACTTTGGCGAGAAAGACGGCGCCGTCGGCTATCTGGTCGGAGAGGAGCATAAGGGGCTTTTCTATATGTTCCATATGATGAATGAAGCCCGTATCGGTGTCGGTCTTGGCGCGGTAAGTCTGGGCTATGCCGGTTATCTTTATAGCCTGGATTACGCCCGCAACCGCCCCCAGGG
>DIYE01000149.1 GCA_002428885.1 Alphaproteobacteria bacterium UBA6062 | reverse complement strand
CATAATCCCCTTCCTTATAGGCGGGATTATTGGATTGGGTGACCACGGCAACACCACTGCCCAGCATCGGTTCTCCCAGTTCAGCCCGGGCGGAATAGCTTTTCCCGGCATTCATACGCCCGCGCATATAGGGATCCAGAGACATATAGATGGTTTTCATCACAAACTCACCGTCTCCCGGTTCAGGGATTGGAGTTTCCACCAGCTCGAAATTATCGACGGAAGGTTCTCCATGCGGTCTCGATTTCAACAGCCATTGTTTGTTCATTTCCGGCATTTTCTTTTCCTGTTTTGAGGGTCGGAAGTTAAGTAAAATCTAGGATCTCCGAAGAGGTTTCCTCTGAATAAAGCCGTTCCACGAGAGGTGCCCGGTTCTGCAGGACGGCGGATTGGTTGATATATTGTTTGTCGGTTATCTCATTTTTGTCAGCACTAAGGGCGGCTCCCATCACAAGCGCCCGGGCAACGAACCGGCTTTTACCGCCATTCACCCTATTATAGGCTTCAAGCCTGTCTTTAAAGGCAGCAAGGATTGTCTCCTCTGTCAAAACCGACAATGGACCATCAGCTTTAAAGCTTGCTTCGGCGGCCTGTTTCATAACCCCCTCGCTTGGAACGATCAGGATCGTCATATCCTCGCGGTCATGGCCGGCAATCACCACATCCCGGGCAACCGGATCCAGCGCATCAATCAGGGTAAGACGTAAAGAGCCCGTTTCAACCCAGGTTCCGTTAGCCAGTTTGAAATCTTCTGACACCCGCCCACTGAATACCAGCCCCTGCTCAAGATTTTTCTGATCCTCGAACTTAACCGCATCTCCAATGCAATAGAAACCGTCTTCATCAAAATAGGTTTCAGTCAAATCCGGTCTTTTATAATAGCCCGTATGAACATGAGGTCCCCTGATCCGGATTTCATATTTATCAGCAACCGGTACCAGTTTGACCTCAACACCGGAGTAAGGCACACCGATCAGCCCGACTTTTTCCGTTTCCCAGTAAACAGCGGTTCCTGTTCCCGTTGTCTCGGTTGATCCCCAGCCCGTACCGAACGGCATCCGGACACCGGTATATTTGATGCTGAGGACCTGCATACGCTCAAACAGTTCCTGGGACAACGCCGCCCCGCCATACTGACAGATCCTGACCCGCTCAAAAAAAGCGGTTGCCAGTTGGTCATCCGTCTCCAGAGCATCCAACAGGAAACTGAAAGCAGTCGGCACGCTGCTGAAGCGAGTTGGCTTTACTCTCTCTAAATTGGCGATGGTTCGGTTAAACTGCCCCGGAATAGGCTTGCCGTCGTCCATATAAAGCGTCCCGGCGAGTCGCATAATCCCGAAGAAATTGACGTTACCGCCAAAAGTGTGATGCCAGGGAAGCCAGTCCAGCACAACGTTCGGATTACCCTCCGGATCTCTTGGTTCCGAAATCAGCTGATGCATCTTCTGGGAAGAGCAGATCATGCGGTGCGTATTCGGAACGGCTTTAGGCATCCCGGTTGAGCCGCTTGTGAACATGATTTTTGCCAGCGTATCGCCGTCCACCGCAGCAACCGCTTTTTCGACCACTTCCCCGTCGATATCACCCAGCAATGTCTCAAAAACCATGCTCTCCTGACAGTCACCCTGCGCCAGGACAATATCCATCCCGGCCTGCCGAACCGTATCGATCGCAGGACCGTAGAGTTTGGCATCTTCAGCAAAAATCATCCGAGGCGCTGTCAGCTCAACTGCATAGCGAAGCTTGGAAAAATCACCGCTCATCAATGAAAAAGAAGGCGAGACCGGTACAATGGGAATACCCACCTGGTTGGCACCCATGGAAAGAAGCGCATGGGCAAAACTGTTACCGGACAGGATCATCACCGGTGTATCGGCACCATATCCGTTTCCCAGCAACCAGCTACTGATCTGGTCCGCCTTCTTGCGCGCTTGCCCATAGGTGAGTTCCGGCCACTCATCTCCCGTCCCGCATTTTACTAAAAAGGCCCGGTTCGGGTATTCAGCGGCAGCCTCTCGCCAGAAAGACGCGGCGTTTTTCTCATACTCTCCGATTGCAATATTGCTCTTAATCAGATAAGAGCCGTCATTCACTTTTTTAACGGAGATATCCGGCAGGGGGCGATCGAGCTTTCTGAACGGAATTGTTTGAGACATGCCAGCCGAATACTCCCTTAATTTTTGTTTCAGTTTTTATAGGCAGACTGTTAATCTGACGGATATTGACAAATTGTCACAGGAATTTCCAGCGTCAGCCGCAAAAAAATAATAAGGCGAAGGATAGCGAACGATGACGGATGTAGCAGACGGTGCCGTGACAACCGATCGTGCAAGCAAACGTAAAGCAGAAAAAAGGGAACGCCTTCTGGCGGCTGCGCGCAAACTCTTTATCGAGCGCGGCTATCATGAAACGCGCCCCCAGGATATCGCACGGGAAGCCGACGTCGCACATGGAACCTTCTACAGTCACTTTAATGACAAGCGGGAAATCTTCATGGCGTTTGCCAGTGAAGCCCAGGAAGACCTGCACGATTATGTTCAGGAGCGCATCCCCGAGGTTAAAAACTTCGAGGAATATCTGCAATATTCACTGACAGCGATTCAGGAATTTGCCGAACAGAATCCTGGCCTCCTCCGCTCTGCCCTCGTGGATACGAAGGTTTTTGATCCGACAGATTCCACCAGTAAAGTCGTCCGCAGCAAATTTGCTTCCGGATTTGTCCGGGTTCTCACAAAAGCCAAAGAGAACAACGAACTCTACGACGATGTTGATCCGGAACTGATGGGCCATGCCATGATCGGACTGATTCAGTCATCAGCGCCGCAATCCTACCGGATGGGGAAAAGCCGGGAAGAATTCGTGAAATTGATGGCGAACCTTCTGTCCCGTGGCATGATCCGTAATCCAGGTAATAACGACTGAATCTAGGCCCAGGGATTTTTACGGTCGGGTTTTTTAGAGGCTTTCGCTGTATGTGGCACGGAGGCCCGGCTTGGACCTTTTGACGCTGTTTTAGGCCTGGCCGTCGCTTGTGCGCGGTTTCTCCCAAACATGGCACCTGCCATTTCCCGCAACTTCTGCACCCGGTTGGCCGTTGATGGGTGGGTTGAGAACAGGTTATCCGCGCCTTTGCCATGCAAAGGATTGACGATAAACAAACTGGCCGAAGCCGGGTTCTGCTCAGCTACGGTGTTCTCCACATGACCTGCGCCTTTTTCTAGCTTCAACAGGGCGCTGGCCAGCCATTCAGGATGACCGCAGATTTCTCCGCCGGCCTTATCCGCAGAATATTCCCGCGTCCGGCTGATGGCCATCTGAACCAGCATGGCAGCAAAGGGCGCCAGGATCATAAGTGCGAGAGAACCAACGATACCCAGGCCGTTATTACGGTTCCCGCCAAAGAACAAAGCGAAGTTAGCCAGCATACTGATGGCACCGGCGATGGTTGCCGTCACCGTCATGATCAGCGTATCCCGGTTCTTGATATGAGCCAGTTCATGGGCCATAACACCCGCCAGTTCCTCCCGGCTCATCATCTGCAAAAGGCCGGTTGTTGCGGCAACTGCTGCATTCTCGGGGTTTCGGCCAGTGGCGAAGGCATTAGGCTGAGGATTATCCATAACATAGACACGGGGCATAGGCAGTGATGCCCTGGTCGCCAGGTCGGCAACCAGACCAACAAGCTCCGGCGCCGTTGTATGATCAACCGGGCGGGCGCCATACATCTTCAGGACCATCTTGTCTGAATTCCAGTAGGCGAAGCCATTCATGGCGATCGCAACCGCGAGAGCAATCAACATCCCCGCTTCTCCGCCAATCAGAAAACCAACCCCCAGAAACAGGGCGGTAATCGCCGCGATCAGCATCCCTGTTTTAAAGAAATTCATTGAGCTCTCCTGCTTGATCCTGCTTTGGAAGTTTACGCCCTATAGATATTCATTTTAAGAACAGGATCAAGAAACAGATATTGGTTGATTTTTGCCTTCTCAAAACTTCAAATCTGATGTTAATGTGAAACTTCCTGGGGGAGCTCCGCTTGAGGGGCTGAGATTGGGCTGAGGCTCTAAACCCTTCGAACCTGATCCGGGTAATGCTGGCGAAGGGAGTGGAGAAAGACGCGCTATGATTCCGGACCGTCAAACCGGCTAGTGCGCCCTCATACCTCATTTCGACCCTCATTTCTCTGATCTCCATAGTTTAAATCTGACGCTATAGGAGTGAAGAATGTTGGACAAAAAAGCCAATGATGACTTCAAAGTAACCACCGGCTCCCTGCCGGCCTCACAGAAAATCCATACCTCTCCCGCCCTTGCCCCGCATCTGCAGGTGCCCTTCCGGGAAATCCGTACAAGTGACCCTCAGCAGCCGACGGTGCGCGTATACGACCCGTCCGGACCATATACAGACGAGAAAGTTCAAATCGATCTCGAACAGGGACTGCCCCGTCACCGGTTAGGCTGGTATGATGAGCGATCCGTTGAAAGCTATGACGGGCGGGAGGTCCGCCTTGAGGATAATGGTGGAGCAACTGGGGAACGCCTCGCTCGGGAATTTCCGGTCCGTCATAAGCCATTGCGCGGGAGCGGCGAAAAACCCCTCACCCAGTATCAGGCGGCCAAAGCCGGAATCATCACCGAGGAAATGATCTATGTGGCGGAGCGGGAAAATCTCGGCCGGATTGCCATGCTGGAAAATGCCAGGGAAAAGCTGTCAGACGGGGAAAGCTTCGGCGCGGAAATTCCCCTGCATGTCACTCCGGAATTTGTCAGAAGCGAAATCGCCCGCGGCCGGGCCATTCTGCCGGCGAATATCAACCATCCGGAACTGGAGCCCATGATTATCGGCCGGAATTTCCTGGTAAAGGTCAATGCCAATATCGGAAACTCCGCCGTAACCTCCTCCGTCGCCGAAGAAGTGGATAAAATGGTCTGGGCGACCCGCTGGGGTGCCGACACGATCATGGATCTGTCCACCGGACGGAACATCCACAATACGCGTGAATGGATCATCCGCAACAGTCCGGTCCCGGTTGGAACAGTCCCTATTTATCAGGCTCTGGAGAAAGTAAACGGCATCGCCGAAAACCTGACCTGGGAGGTTTTTCGCGACACGTTGATTGAGCAGGCCGAGCAAGGGGTCGACTATTTCACCATTCATGCCGGTGTACGTCTCGCCTATATCCATCTCACGGCGGACCGGGTAACAGGGATTGTCTCCCGCGGCGGTTCCATCATGGCGAAATGGTGCCTGCACCATCATAAGGAAAGCTTCCTGTATGATCATTTCGCCGATATCTGCGATATCTGCGCCGCCTATGACATTAGCTTCTCATTGGGAGACGGCATGCGGCCGGGCTCCATAGCCGACGCCAATGACCGCGCCCAGTTTGCTGAACTGGAAACCCTGGGGGAACTTGCCGAGATCGCCTGGGCCAAAGGCTGTCAGGTGATGATTGAAGGCCCCGGCCATGTGCCCATGCACAAGATCAAAATCAATATGGACAAACAGCTTCGGGAATGCGGGGAAGCCCCCTTCTATACCCTGGGGCCTCTCACAACGGATATTGCTCCCGGATACGATCATATTACCTCGGGGATCGGTGCCGCCCTGATCGGCTGGTATGGCTGCGCCATGCTCTGTTACGTCACTCCGAAGGAACATCTGGGCCTTCCGGATCGGGATGACGTGAAAGTGGGTGTCGTGACCTATAAAATTGCCGCCCATGCGGCGGATCTGGCCAAAGGTCATCCGGCGGCCCAGATCCGGGATAACGCCCTGTCAAAAGCCCGCTTCGATTTCCGCTGGCTTGATCAGTTCAACCTTTCCCTCGATCCGGCAACGGCCCTGGAATATCATGACCAGACTCTTCCTAAAGAAGGACATAAACTGGCGCATTTCTGCTCCATGTGCGGTCCGAAATTCTGCTCCATGAAGATCTCTCAGGAGGTTTTTGACTATGCACAGAAACTGAATGACAAGGAGCAGGGACTGGCCCAAATGAAGGATAAATTCCGGGAAAATGGTAGTCTTTTATATCTGGATGAGAAAGAAGTTGCCGTAAAAACGCCTTGATATAGCCATACAGGTGCCCTAGCTTCTTATCAACATAAGCTTTCTTCTTCAAGATATTGAAAAACAACAATATCGGAAGAAAGTCCGGGCAAGTCACTCGGAGGCGTTCTGTGTCTTTGGACATAGAAAAAGCGGCAGGATCACCCCTGCCGCTTTTTTAACGAGATCTTCTAATCAGGCTGAAAGCTTTGCTTTGATGGCTTCGACGGCCTCGGCACCTTTCGTAGCATCAGGACCGCCGGCCTGGGCCATATCCGGACGACCACCGCCGCCTTTTCCGCCGAGAGCCTCCGATCCGACACGGACCAGATCGACAGCGCTGAAGGTATCGGTCAGATCACCGGTCACGCTGACCACGATGGAGGCCTTGCCGTCATTAGCAGCAATCAAAACAATCACCCCGCTTTTAAGGCCCTTCTTGATCTCATCGGCCATAGGCTTGAGATCTTTGGGCGGCACATCCTGCAGAAGACGGGAGGCGAACTCGATATCGCCAACCTTTTCGTTAGGCTGCTCACCAGCGCCGCCACCGCCGGTCGCCAGTTTTTTGCGGGTTTCCTTAAGGTCCTTTTCAAGCCGTTTCCGCTCTTCCAGAAGGCCGCTGACACGTGCGGTCAATTCTGAAGGCGATGCTTTTAAGGCACCTGCGGTATCACTCAGGATCTGCTCGCGTTCATTGATATAGTCCAGAGCTGCCGCACCGGCCACGGCCTCAATCCGCCGAACACCGGCCGCAAGACCGCCTTCACTGACGATTTTTACAAACCCGATATCACCGGTCCGCTTCACATGGGTGCCGCCGCACAGTTCCGTGGAATAATGACGGCCTGCTCCCTTATTTTCATCGAGACCACCCATCGAGACGACACGAACTTCATCTCCATATTTTTCACCAAACAGCGCCATGGCTCCGGCTTTGATGGCTTCTTCCGGTGTGGTGAGATGCACTTCCACATCTGCATTAACACGGATATAGTGGTTAATATCTTTCTCTACCTGCTTGATTTCGTCTTCGGCAACAGGCTTCGGATGAGCAATATCAAAACGCAGACGGTCCTCAGCAACCAGAGAGCCTTTCTGAGTAACGTGATCCCCCAGATGTTGGCGCAAAGCTTCATGCAGGAGGTGCGTTGCAGAGTGATGGGCCCGCAAACGGGACCGGCGTTCCGAATTGACCAATGTCTCGACAACGTCTCCGGCTTTCACTGTTCCGCTTTCCACAGTTCCAACATGAATATGCAGGCTTTCTTTTTTCTGGGTATCTCGGATCGTGATCTTTAGTCCGCCTTCCGAAACCAGCTCTCCGGTATCTCCTTCCTGACCACCGGACTCACCATAAAAGGATGTCTGGTTAAGAACGATCATTATGTCATCACCGGCTTTGGCCTCGGTAACTTCCTTGCCATCCATCAGGACAGCCTGAACCTGGCCTTCTGCTTGCTCTGTCTGATAACCAAGGAATTCTGTCGCACCGTTCTTTTCATGGAGGTCATACCAGACCTGCTCTGTCGCCGCGTCACCTGTTCCGCTCCAGGCGGCGCGCGCAGCAGCTTTCTGCTGTTCCATCGCAGCATCGAAGCCAGCTTCATCAAGATCACGCTCCTGACCTCGCAGAATATCTTTGGTCAGATCCAGCGGAAAACCGAAGGTATCATATAATTTGAAAGCCACACTACCGGAGAGAGCTTCCCCCTCACCCAGTTTGCCGGTGGCATCTTCCAGAAGTTTGAGGCCACGCCCTAGTGTTTCCTTGAAGCGGGTTTCCTCCAGCTTCAGGGTTTCCGTAATCAGGGATTGCGCCCGTTCCAGTTCCGGGAAAGCGGCGCCCATTTCCTCTACCAATGCCGGGATCAGCCTATAGACCATGGGATCCTTGGCACCCAGAAGATGCGCATGCCGCATGGCCCGGCGCATAATCCGCCGAAGCACATAGCCACGCCCTTCGTTGGACGGCAGCACACCATCGGCAATCAGGAATGAGGAAGACCGCAGATGATCAGCGATCACCCGGTGCGACACCGCCATATCCCCGTCAGAGGCCACATTGGAGATATCAGCCGATGCGAGAATGATCTTCTGCATCATGTCGATATCATAATTGTCATGTTTGCCCTGCAGAACCGCAGCTAGCCGCTCAAGCCCCATGCCGGTATCGATGGATGGCCGTGGCAGGTCAACGCGATCACCGCCTGCCTGCTGCTCGAACTGCATAAAGACCAGGTTCCAGATTTCGATAAAGCGGTCGCCATCCTCTTCCGGAGAGCCGGGAGGACCGCCCCAGATATGATCACCGTGATCGAAGAAAATCTCAGAACAAGGACCGCATGGTCCGGTATCGCCCATGGACCAGAAATTGTCCGATGTGGCGATACGGATAATTTTCTCATCTTTCAGGCCGGCAATCTTCTTCCAGAGATCAGCCGCTTCATCGTCATCATGATAGACAGTCACCAGCAATTTTTCGGCAGGCAGGCCGTATTCTTTGGTCAGCAGGTTCCAGGCAAGCTCAATCGCATTCTCCTTGAAATAATCGCCAAAGGAAAAGTTTCCCAGCATTTCAAAGAATGTGTGATGGCGTGCCGTATAGCCGACATTTTCAAGATCATTATGCTTACCACCGGCCCGCACACATTTCTGCGTAGTCACGGCCCGGTTATAGGAACGCTTTTCCTGACCGGTAAACACATTTTTGAACTGCACCATGCCCGCGTTTGTAAACAGCAAGGTTGGATCGTTTTGGGGTACAAGCGGCGAACTTGTCACGACCTCATGGCCGTTTCTGGAAAAATAATCCAGAAAGGCGGACCGTATTTCTTTTGCTGTTGTCATTTCTCAAACTCCGGCGGCAAACCGTCTATATTCTAGCTGATTTCAGGATATCCCGCCTAAACGGGCAGCTTTGCGTTTTACCTCGCCGCTACATCTCTGTCCAGCCGGGAAGCGGCCTAAAGG
>DIYE01000273.1 GCA_002428885.1 Alphaproteobacteria bacterium UBA6062 | reverse complement strand
TCCTTCATAGCGGCGACCGTCGGCTTGACGATTGTTTCAAGCGTCCTGTTGATCATGTCTTCTGTCATCACGGGAGCGGGGGAGTAGGCACCCATGCCACCCGTATTGGGACCGGTATCGCCATCGCCGACGGCTTTGTGGTCCTGGGCCGTGGCCAGGGGGAGAATATTGTTGCCGTCTGTCAGGATAAAGAAACTGGCTTCCTCCCCTTCCAGAAATTCCTCAATAACGATTTCGGCACCGGCGCCGCCAAATTTGCCGCCAAGCACGTCATCCACGGTTTCTTCGGCCTCTTGCAGGCTCTCTGCAATAATCACGCCTTTACCGGCCGCCAGACCATCCGCCTTGATCACAATCGGCATGGATTGCTTCTGAAGATAGGCTTTGGCTTCCTGCGGGTCGGTAAAGCGTTCATAAGCCGCTGTCGGAATATCAAACTCCCGGCAGAGATCCTTCATAAAGCCCTTGGATCCTTCCAGGGCAGCGGCATTTGCCCGCGGCCCGAAGCTCTTAATGCCGGCTTCTGATAATGCGTCGACAAGGCCGTTCACCAACGGTGCTTCCGGTCCAACGACAACAAAACCGATCCCTGTATCCTGGCAGTAGCGGACAATGGCGTCGTTATCGTCGATATTCAGGGGAACGCAGTTTGCAATCTCTTCAATACCGCCGTTCCCGGGCGCGCAAATGAGCTCTGTGATGTCCGACGACTTTTTGAGTGCCCAGCAAAGAGCGTGTTCGCGACCGCCCGAACCGATAACCAGTACCTTCATGATAATTTGCGCTAATTTCCTGTTTCGTTGCCCCTAGGGGAGAGTGTAGAGTTTGTAGCACACGATCATATAAATATTCCATAGGCAAGACGTGTCAGATTCTCAAGTCCCGGGTATGTCCAATATCCACGAATTTACGGTTTCCGAGCTTAGCGGGGCGCTCAAGCGCACGGTGGAGGATCAGTTTGGCCATGTCCGGGTCCGGGCGGAAATTTCCGGCCTGAAACGGGCTGCGTCGGGGCATGTCTACCTGGCTCTCAAAGATGAGAAAGCGGTTCTGGACGGGGTGATGTGGCGGGGAACTGCGCAGAAACTTGCCTTTCGCCCGGAAGACGGTCTTGAGGTTGTCTGCACCGGGAAGCTGACCACCTATCCCGGGCGTTCCAAATACCAGATCGTTATCGAGGCGATGGAGCCGGCCGGTGTCGGTGCGCTGATGGCGCTTTTGGAAGAAAGAAAAAGAAAACTGGCGGCGGAAGGGCTCTTTGCCCAGGAAAGAAAGAAGCAGCTTCCCTATCTGCCGAAGGTTATCGGTGTTGTGACATCGCCGACCGGTGCGGTGATTCGGGATATCCTGCATCGTCTCCGGGATCGTTTTCCAACTCATGTTCTTCTCTGGCCTGTCCTGGTACAGGGGGAAACGGCGGCCCCTCAGATCAGTGAGGCCATCCGCGGTTTTAATGCGTTAAGCGGGAAGGGAGATATCCCAAGGCCTGATCTGCTGATTGTTGCGCGTGGCGGTGGTAGCCTGGAAGATCTCTGGGCTTTTAACGAAGAAGAAGTGGTTCGCGCAGCGGCAGAAAGCGACATCCCGCTGATTTCAGCGGTCGGGCATGAAACGGACACGACCCTGATCGATTATGTTTCTGATCGCCGGGCACCAACCCCGACGGCGGCGGCGGAAATGGCGGTACCGGTCCGCTCAGAACTGCTCGCCTATGTGGACGATCTGGACCGGCGCACCCGGCGAGGGTTGCAAAGGTCGATCTCGGAAAAGAAGGACCGCCTGCAGGGGCTTTCAAGAGGTCTTCGGGACCCGCAATCCATGCTGGCGGAAAAGGTCCAGCATCTCGATCATCTGGAGAACCGCCTGCGTCAGTCCGTTGGAACAATGGTGTCATTGAAGCGGCAGCGTTTTGTTGGCGCGGGCGCTCAACTGCGTCCGGAAGTTCTGACGCGGGGGTTCCAGCAGTTTCAGGAGCGGCTTGGCAATTTCGAAGCCCGTATGACGCAGTCCATGAAGGTTCGTACGGGCAGGTCTTCAGACCGGCTGAATGCCGCCTCCCGGATGCTTGAAAGCCTGTCCTTCAAGCGGGTTCTCTCCCGTGGGTATGCGATTGTGCAGGATGATGCAGGCAAGGTAATTTCTTCCGTTGAGAACGCAACAGCCGGTAAAGCGGTTACGGTTTGTTTGAGTGACGGCGACGCCCCGGCGGTTTTCGGAGGCGATCTTGTTAAGACCTCTCCTGCAAAACCTAAAAAGAAAGAGAAGAGTGATCCGTCTCCGGAACAGGGAACATTGTTATGAGAGTTTTATTAGGGTTGCTGATTTTCCTGTTTCCCGTTTTTGCCATCGCAGGAGAATTGGATCTGCAAGGCTCTTTTAAGCAGGGTGGCCTTATTCAGGGAAAAACCGATCCGAACGCCAGGGTCCTGTTTGACGGCAAGGAAATCCGCGTGTCAAAAGCCGGTATTTTCGTTTTCGGATTTGGCCGGGATTTCAAAGAAACGGCAACGCTTGAAGTGCACTTCACAGATGGCACGAAAGAAGTCCGGAAACTGGAGATCGCGAAGCGAAGCTACAAAACCGAGCGGGTCGACGGTCTGCCGCCTTCCAAGGTCACGCCAAGTGAGGCTTTTCTAAAACGGATCCGCCGGGAAAATGGTGAGATCGCCAAGATCCGCCAGACTGATACCGGTGAAGACTGGTTCTTAAGCGGTTGGATCTGGCCTGCTACCGGTCGGTTAAGCGGTGTTTTCGGCAGTCAACGTATCCTCAACGGTATTCCCAAGCGTCCCCATTTCGGGCTGGATATTGCCGCCCCGACAGGAACGCCGGTTTACGCGTCGACAGACGGGATGATCCGAATGGCTGAGAAGGACCTCTATTATACGGGCGGCACCATCATGATTGACCATGGTTTCGGCCTGGTCTCCGTCTATTCCCACCTCTCCCGCCTGTCTGTAAAGCCGGGCACATTCGTCCGGCAGGGCGAGAAAATCGGCGAGGTGGGCTCAACAGGCCGCTCCACCGGCCCGCATCTGGACTGGCGTCTCAACTGGTTCAAGGAACGCCTGGACCCGCAATTGTTATTGCCGAAACCTTCAAACTAGCCGCTTGCTCCCTCATCTTAAACCGTTCGCACCTAGTAATGGCTCATTCGGTAGGGCAAAACAGTTTAAATGGAAGCCAATCTCCCGTAATTACTTTTGGTTTCACAGTGCTTTTATCGAAAGCTTCAGGGCTTATTGACGTATGCTGGTACGTCCGAATTCGTCTTCCAAATGCCCTAAAGCCTGAAGGTGTCTCGGCAAGGATAGTGTAAGATCCTTTTTTAAGGCCTTTTATCACATATCGTCCCTTGCCATCTGCTGTTATTCTGGTGATTGCTGGTCCCGGGAACTTCATCTTCCCATCATACCAGTGAAAAAAGTTCCACTCAAAGCCGGGTTTGTCTTTGTAGATCGAAATAATTGCACCGCCCACAGTTGTTTTTTTTCCATTTGTAACCCAGGATGGATGCCTGAGAATAACGCGTCCCTTTAGGGTACAGTTTTCAGTTTTTACTGTATTCGATGGCTTATTGTCGGCATCAACTTTAGGTGTTTTTTCAGTCCTGCTTCGATCTGACAGTCTAACCTTGGCTTTAGGATTATTTTTATCTTTAAGACCAGTTGGTTGGCTATGACCAAAAGCTTGATCGATCTCCTTCAATGCTGCTTCGATGTTCTTTTCACTCTTGGTCCGCTCGCTTTTTCCGTTAAGTGTAGCGCTTTTGCTTTTGCTTTTACCTTTATCTTTTGTTTTTTTCTTTGCTGAGTTTTCAGCCAACCGTCCTTGACGACATAGTTCCTCAATCGTTATTGGAAGCCGACCAAGGGCAACAGAAGGTTTCAGTATCGATGCCCGGGAAACAATAAACCCGCTCTTGTAAAACACTTTAGCGTCTTCAGCCGAAACGAAGCTTTTCTCAGGCGTTGTTTTGCGAGGGTCATTTGTTAGGAATAAACGATCCCAATTCACTGCCCCTGGCGTCCAAAAGCCCGGTTCGGCGGGGAGCCTGACCAGTGTATCCGCCATGGTCTCCATCCAAACCGTTCGGTTGAGCGCACGGCTATAGAGTTCCAGCGCAAACCATGTCGAGGGAAGAAACTCTGTGCTGGAAAACAGATTTGTACGCTCTGAAACTGTAAATGTTTGCGGCCGGTTTGGCAGTGGCGGCTCTGTGAGCATGGCGTAGCCGCCAGAAAACTCAAGATCATCTGACGAGATGTTTTTGGAGCCCCATTGGCTACATTTTT
>DIYE01000036.1 GCA_002428885.1 Alphaproteobacteria bacterium UBA6062 | reverse complement strand
GCCGCAACGGCTCAGATTGTAACCGGTGCGCCGGACTGGTATCATCCGGGCCGTTCCGGTGTGATCCAGCTGGGGCCGAAGAACCGCCTGGCTGTGTTCGGTGAACTGCATCCGGCTGTTCTGGAAGCCATGAAGGTGAAAGGGCCTGTTGTCGGGTTTGAGCTTTATCTTGATAATATTCCCAAACCCAAAGGGGCGGCCAAGACGGCGAAAGATCCGCTGAAAGTGTCTGACTACCAGGCCGTCGAGCGGGATTTTGCTTTCCTGATGGAGGCCGATGTTTCGGCGGATAAGGTTTTGAGGGCCGCCAAAGGCGCGGACAAGAAGCTGATTGCCGATGCGACGATCTTCGATATTTATGAAGGTGACAAGGTCGCGGAAGGCAAAAAATCGGTTGCCTTATCCATTCGCCTGGAGCCGATGGAAGGGACCCTGACCGATGACGAGATCGATGCGGTCTCGGCCAAGGTTGTCCAGAATGTAGAGAAGACCAGCGGCGGCATCTTACGTCGCTAAGTCAAAACAGAAACGAAGAAGAGGGGGGCGTTTATGCGCCCCCTTGAACTTTGTCAGGAGTATGAAAATGAGTGATCAGATACCCGAAGGGTTTGAGCTGTTTAACGCCAATATCGGCTTTATTGAAACCACTGGCCCGCTCTATGTTAAATATGAGGACGGTCAGGCTTATTGCGGCCTGCGCATTGGGGATCGGCACTGCAATCTGGCCAATATCTGCCATGGTGGCATGTTAATGACCTTTGCGGATATGCAGCTCGGTATTGGCTCCCAGGTCGCCAACAAAATCGGCAAGTTCCTGCCGACCGTTCATATGAGCTGTGACTTTGTCGCACCGGCACCGAACGGAGCCTGGCTGGAAGGCCGGACAGAGGTTATCAAACAGACCCGAAAAACGGTTTTTGCGACCTGTATCCTGACGGCGGATGGCGAAAATGTTTTCAGTGGTACCGGTATTATGAAGATTCCGGGTGACAGAGGACAATTTACGGATATTGTCGTGCCCAAGCGCGGCTGACGGCAGGCCCGCGAGCCTGTTTCCTGCAAGTTGATAGTGTGAAAAGATGACAGATCTTAGCAAAATCAGAAATTTCTCGATTATCGCCCATATCGACCATGGTAAATCGACCCTGGCCGATCGCCTGATCCAGGATTGCGGTGGGCTGGATGAGCGGGAAATGCAGCAGCAGGTTCTCGACAGTATGGATATCGAGCGGGAGCGAGGGATTACCATTAAATCCCAGACCGTGCGCTTGCTCTATACGGCTGAAGACGGGGAAACCTATACCCTCAACCTGATCGACACGCCCGGTCACGTGGACTTTGCCTATGAGGTGAACCGGTCCCTGTCCGCCTGCGAAGGCTCTCTTCTGGTGGTGGATGCCAGTCAGGGCGTTGAAGCCCAGACCCTGGCCAATGTCTATCAGGCCATCGAGGTGGATCACGAAATTGTCCCGGTGCTCAACAAGGTGGACCTTCCGGCCGCTGATGTAGACCGGGTTTCCGAACAGATTGAAGATGTCATCGGTATCGATGCGACGGGCGCCATTCCGGTTTCCGCGAAGACCGGCCTTGGTATCAATGAAGTGTTGGAAGCCGTTGTCACCCAGATGCCGCCGCCGACCGGTGATCGCGACAAACCGTTGCAGGCCTTGCTGATTGATAGCTGGTATGACGCTTATCTCGGGGTTGTGGTGCTGTTCCGGGTGCGCGAAGGATCCATCAAAAAAGGTCAGAAGATCCGGATGATGGAAACCGGCGCATCCTATTTGGTCGACCGGGTTGGTGTTTTTACACCGAAGGGCCTGATTGTCGATGAACTCGGCCCGGGTGAAATCGGCTTTATGACCGCCGCCATCAAGGAAGTTGCGGATACCAAAGTCGGTGATACCATCACCGATGAGCGTAAACCGGCCTCCGAACCGCTGCCCGGCTTCAAGCCTAATCAGCCGGTGGTGTTCTGTGGTCTCTTTCCGGTGGATTCCGCCGACTTTACCGAACTGAAAGCCAGCCTTGGCAAACTCCGGCTGAATGATGCGAGTTTCTCCTTTGAGGCGGAAACATCGGCGGCGCTGGGTTTTGGTTTTCGCTGCGGCTTTCTGGGCCTGCTGCATCTGGAGATCATCCAGGAACGGCTGGAGCGGGAATTTGATCTGGATCTGATCACCACGGCACCGTCCGTTGTCTACCATCTCTTTATGAAAAATGAGGAGATGCTGGCTTTGCATAACCCGGCCGACATGCCGGATATCATGCAGATTGACCGGATCGAGGAGCCGTGGATCAAGGCGACCATCATGGTGCCCGATGACTATCTCGGCCAGGTTCTGAAACTCTGCGAAGACAAGCGCGGCGTGCAGCTTGATCTCACTTATACCGGTAATAGGGCGATGGTGGTGTATAAGCTGCCGCTCAATGAAGTGGTGTTCGATTTCTATGACCGCCTGAAGTCGGTGAGCCGCGGTTATGCCAGCTTTGATTATGAAATGTTTGCCTATGAGGAAAGCGATCTGGTCAAGCTCAGCATCCTGGTGAACTCGGAGCCGGTGGATGCGCTGGCCATGCTGGTGCATAGAAGTCAGGCTGAAAGCCGCGGACGTCAGCTTTGTGAGCGTCTGAAAGACCTTATTCCGCGCCAGCTCTTCAAGATTGCCCTGCAGGCGGCCATCGGCGGCAAGGTGATCGCTCGCGAAACCATCAGCGCCATGCGTAAAGACGTGACGGCCAAATGTTACGGCGGTGACGTGACCCGTAAGAAGAAGCTTCTGGAAAAACAGAAGAAGGGTAAGAAGCGCATGCGCTCCGTCGGTAATGTGGACATCCCGCAGGAAGCTTTCCTGGCAGCCCTGAAGATGGGTGACGATTAGGGGGCGACGATTAACGGGCCATTACGGCCTTAAACCTATTCGTCGTCCAGATATTTCCAGCTGACCGCCCCGTCAAACGGGCGGATCCGCAAGCGCGCGATTTCTTTCTCCGGAACCAGCTTCATATTGAAGACGATCCTGTCCTCATTCTGGACCGTCAGCCCCTCCCAATGGGTGGTGCAGCCGCAGAGGATGCAGGAATGAAAGCCGATATTGGCATCCCCGCGAGTATAGCACAGGGTATCGCTCGGGCTGCAGTGCAGGACAACATCCTCCACATGCATATGGGCCCAGAGAGCGCCGAGCTTACGGCAGGCGGAACAATTGCAGTCCACCAGCCATCGTGGGTCTTTTTTAAGCTCAAAGCGGACCGAACCGCAGATGCATTCACCGGTTAGAGGCATGGCCTAGTCTAGATATTTCTTGGGAGCGTAAGGGTTATTGCGCTTGCGGAACAACAGGACGAGAAGCAGCCCCGGAACAATAAAGACAAGCCAGGCCGGCCAAAGCAGAATGGTGACGATCACCGGATCCCAGAGTACAGGCAGCAGATAGCGCTGAACGATGGCCTGGGTGAGATTGAGGCTTTCGGAATCAAATTCGAACCAAAGCTGGCCGAGAAGCTGCGGCGCCCACTCGCCTGCCTGCAGGGAAGAGACAAGTTCCCCGCCCCCCAGCAACAGGGCAATGATGACCAGAACCCAACCGACAAGACGTCCAACTATCACGGCAATCCCCATATTTTCTTGTATTTACAGACCTTTGGCGGATCAGACTCCCCTCTGACGGGGCCAGCCTAACGCCAAATGCGCCCAGGGCACAATGATTTTCCGCAAAAGCCGTGATGCGGGCTTGCTTTCTTCGTCTTGTTGGGTATATTCCCCCGGTCCCGACCCGTTAGAGGGACCCCTGCGGAGGGGTGGCCGAGTGGCTGAAGGCGCACGCCTGGAAAGTGT
>DIYE01000239.1 GCA_002428885.1 Alphaproteobacteria bacterium UBA6062 | reverse complement strand
AGCGGCTCGTCCACCACGCCATCGGAATCCACATAAGCGGCGCCGCGATAGACGCCATCCGGGATCGCCGCGATCTTGGCTTCCATTTGCTCAGCCGCACGGGCCTTCAGTTCTTTAATCGATCTGTTGACCACATCCTCACTGTATTTATCCAGCAGATCCGTCAGGCGCTGATCTCCGATGGCCAGGGCCGCCGCCTGCGCCTTGATATCCCCGATCCGCTGATCGGCAATCCGGATATTGGAGAGAATGATGGACAGGATTTCCTCATCCAGTTCCCCTTCCTTGAACAACTTGACCGGCGGCAAGCGCAAGCCCTCCTGCTCCACTTCCGTGGCGTTGGCGGAAAAACCGCCCGGCACGGAACCACCAAGATCCGGCCAGTGCCCCGTATTGGCAAGCCACGCCCAGAGTTTTCCGTTATAGAAAAACGGCCGGACGAATTTCACATCCATCAGATGAGTGCCGCCGAGATACGGGTCATTAACGATAAAGATATCGCCGGGCTTCACGTCTTTGGCCCGTTCAATCACTGCCTGGGTGGAGAACTGCATGGTGCCGACGAAAATCGGCAGGCCCAGCTCCCCTTGTGCAATGAGTTCACCGGTCTCTGCCGCATAGATACCGTCGGAACGGTCCAACGCTTCGGAAATCACTGGGCTGAAAGCAGAGCGGACAAAAGCCAGGTCCATTTCGTTACAGACCTGGATAAGACCGTTTTGAATAACCGCGAGGGTAATGGGATCCAGTTCTTTCATCTCACACCTCCACAATCAGGTTGCCAATGGCATCGGCGGTAACCGTATCGCCGGGTTCGACAATGATGGTCGTATCCAACTGTTCAATAATCGCTGGCCCGGTCAGGCTGACCGATACCGGCAGATCGGAACGGCGGTAAATAGGAGTTTCAAACCATTCGCCGCCGAACATCACCGGGCGGCGGGTCCTGAGCGCCTCCTCCAGCGTGGCTTTCTGCTCCGTGCCAACCAGAACATCCAGATCCAGGCTTTCCCGGCGGCCGATCACCGCCGTATGCAGATTGACCAGCACCGCTTTGATTTCCGGCAGCTCCACGGCGAAACGATTCCAGTAGACCTCATCAAAACGTTTCTGCAGCTCCTCCAGCGTCACATCGGGGCCGCTGATCTCAACGCTCAGCATATGGCTCTGCCCCTGGAACTGCATATCGGCGGAAAAGAGGAAGACCAGTTCCTCGGTCGCCACCCGGTCCCGCTCGATCATCTTCTTACCGTCTTCAATCTGCTGACGGATGATCGCCTGCACCTCACTGATGTCGAGGGAGGCAAGCGGTGTATTGACCGTATTCACAAAGTCATGGCGAAGATCGGACACCACACAGCCCAGCGCGTTGGTGATCCCCGGCCGCGCCGGCATCACTATCCGAGGGATACCGAGCTCCTTGGCCAAAGCGACGCCATGCAACGGTCCGGCCCCGCCAAAGGAGAAGAGCGCAAAATCGCGCGGATCATGACCGCGGGACAGGCTGACCATGCGGATCGCTCCGGCCATCTTGTTATTGGCAACCTGCAGAATAGCCGTCGCCACTTCTTCGGCATTCATCCCGAAATGCTGGCCGATCTCGCTGACGAACAGATCTTTGACCTGCTCCAGAGATACCGGATTGTCGACGGCCAGCAGCTTTTCCTCATCAAGGCGACCCAGCACCAGATTTGCATCGGTAATGGTCGGGCGCGTGCCGCCCCGGCCATAGCAGATCGGTCCCGGCGTCGCCCCGGCGCTTTCCGGCCCCACCTGCAGCATGCCCGCCTCATTGACGAAGGCGATGGAACCGCCTCCGGCGCCGATCGTATGCACATCCACCATGGGCACATGGATCGGCATGCCATATTCCAGATCCAGCTCCGCAGTAACCTGCGGCACACCGTCCTGGACCAGTCCCACATCGGAACTTGTGCCGCCCATATCATAGGTGATTACCTTGTCGATCCCTGCAGCCCGGCACGTGGCTGCAGCGGCCATCACCCCGGACGCCGGTCCGGACATAACAGTATTCACAGCACTTTCCGCCACAATGCGGGAAGATACACTGCCGCCATTGCCCTGCATCACCAGAAGATCATGGGCGAAGCCCTGCTCCGTCAGTTCGTCTTGCAGACGGTTGATATAGCGGTCCAGCACCGGGCGGATGGCACCATTGATGGCGGCGGTCGTTCCCCGCTCATATTCCCGGTATTCAGACAGGATCTCATGCCCCGCCGTGACAAAGCGGTTCGGCCACATCTCGCGGGCAATCTCCAGCGCCCGGGCTTCATGGCTGTTATTCTTGTAGGAATGCAGAAAATGGATGACCAGACTTTCCACATTCTGATCGATCAGCGCCTGGACAGCGGCACGCAACGCTTCTTCATCCAGCGGCGTTACTACATTGCCGTCCGCATCGATCCGCTCCGGCACTTCAAGGCGCACCTCCCGGGAGATCAGTGGCTCGAACTGTCCTTTAAGACCGTAAGGCTGCGGGCGTGTCCGACGGCCCAGTTCCAGCACATCCCGGAAGCCTTGCGTGGTAATCAGGCCGACCTTGGCGATTTTGCGCTCCAGCAGGGCATTTGTCGTGGTTGTCGTGCCATGATTGATGGCCGCCACCTCAGACAGTTCCGTCCCCACATTGCGGATCGCGTTGATCACGCCGAACGCCTGATTATCGAGGGTTGTCGGTACTTTTGTGACCGAGACCTCACGGGTTTCCGTATCGACGGAAATCAGGTCCGTAAAGGTCCCGCCCACATCAACGCCAATGACTCTGCCTGTCATACATTTAATCCATTCTTAACAAGTGTTAGCGCAAGCCGTCACGGGCGGAGATATCCTCTGCCGCCAAACCGCCAAGCCGGGCATGAGGCCGTCCACCGGTGGTCATCACCAGGGCAAACAGAATTTCCCCCCGCCGCGGGCTGTCCGGCAGGCCCACTTCCATGGCGTCGAAATGGCTACGAACATAAGAAGCGTCCTTGTGGGTGATGGGGATTTCCATCCGAGCGCCGACACCCGCCACTTTCTTGGAAGACGGCACGATGGCCAGCGCTTCACCGAGAGCCTCGCGCATGGCGTACCCGCCTGCCACATGCCAGCAGGCACCATGTTCCATTTCACCGTCTTCCCCAACAATAGCACCCTTGCCGTAACTACAAATCTTTGCGGGATCACCACCCAGCGCATCAATCAGCTGTTTTGCAGTTTTCAGTCCCAACGGCTTCAGGGCTTCCATAAAAGGGGTGATATCCTCCACATACCGACCGGCATACGGATTTTCCACAATAGCCACAATGGAGCCCTTGAGGATCGGCGTGTCCAGAGCCGGCCCGCCTTCGTGATACACTTCCTCCACTTGTGTGGAAATTTTACGGACTTTAACCAGATCGCTCATGCGCTTTTCCTTCCCGTTAATTCATGACTGACGGAGAGGCTTCTGACCTCTCCCTGCAGGGCCAGATAGGCCGATTTTATCCATCCTGCCTGCCGGAAACGGCGGGCAAGATCGAGCCCCTGATCCAGGGCTTCACATTTTTCAAAATAAGAGAGTGATCCCACGTCGGTCGTGATGAGTGTCTCTCCCAGATCCGTATCATCCCGAAGCTGTGACGCAGCTTCCTGCCGGACCGCCGGGGATTTAACAAAGACAGCGCCGGCAATCAGGGTCGCGGCGACATCTGCGGTTCTGGCATTGCCGGCCAAAACGGTCACCGCATCGGCAATTCCCGGAGACAGGGAACGGCCTCTCCAGCCTGAAGTGGCGATACCGCCTACCCCGTCTTCCTTTCGAATATTGAAGACACTGTCCAGATTAGGGGCATCCTGATTTTCGACAATGCCGCCGGAAAAGACCGCTTCCCCTGCCAGATGAAGGGCAATATCACCACCATTATTGACATAGAGCTTATCGAGCTGCCGACCTTCCAGCATAGCTGCTTTAACATGGTCGGCCACGGCTCCTGCGACTGCTGCCATGGAGGTGACAAAATGATCGCGGGCAAATGGCTGCGCCGCCTGCCACATCTGGTTTGCAATCCCCCTTAAAACCGGCGGTTTATCCGGATCAACCGGCTGCCGGAGGGTGTCCAGATCCTGGACCAGGGTTCCGAGGATCGTTTGAAAAGCTTTTCCTCCCTGCTGGTACGCAGCCTGGATTTCGGATGGGGAACCAAACGCTTCCGCGACAATATCGATGGGACCGTGCTGAAGGTGCAACCTTCGCCCGTCTTCCATCAATCTTATCGTCGCAACTCCCACCATGATCAGAACTCGCCGTCCAGCGTGACAATCCCGTCTTTCTTCATCACATCTTCAAGGGGGATAATGCTATCCATATGGCCGCCCAACGCTTCGAAATCCTCCTGCGTCATAGAGAATTCGATCGGCGCCACCAACGCCGGTGTCGGAACATAGCCGAAGGAATTTTCCGGCATATCCATCACATCCGTGATCACTGTGATCCCGCCGCCCGGCCAGATATAGGCAGGCGCGCCACCGCACGTTACCCGGGTGAGCGCATCTTTGACA
>DIYE01000106.1 GCA_002428885.1 Alphaproteobacteria bacterium UBA6062 | reverse complement strand
CCTTAATCGCCGGACTAACGGGAGAAGCAGACTATATATCCGCCACTCCCGTGCTCGGTGAGAGCCAGTTTGATATGACGAAAAAGCCTGGCCGGAGAGAATGGCTTCGCGGACGCTATTCACTCAGTGATACCGGCCAGCCGGTTATCGAGAAATATGCGACGGACGGATCGGGCATCCTTACCTCTCTGACCTGGGCAAATGGCCTTATTGAACTGGACGAAGCTCAAACCGATATTAAGAAAGGTGACAGTATCCGTTTTCTGCCCTTTACGGAGTTATTTGCATGAAAATCCTTTATTTTGCCTGGCTCCGGACCAAAGTCGGCATCGCCGAAGAAACCCTGACGCTGCCGGAAACGGTTACAAGTCTGTATGAACTGATCGCCCTTTTAAAGGAACGCGGCGGTGGCTATGAGGAGATCTTCCAGGATCTGGATGTTGTCCGTGTCGCCATTGACCAGGAATATGTTACCGGAGACGCGTCTCTTGAAAAGGCGACAGAAGTTGCTTTCTTTCCGCCGGTAACAGGAGGATAAGATGATCCGTGTCCAGCGGGAGAGTTTTGATACCGGTGATGAAATCCGGCGTCTGACGGAAAACAGGACAGATATCGGTGCTGTCGTGTCTTTTACCGGTCTTGTCCGAGATTTCAATGACGGCGCAACAGTCCAGTCTCTCACACTCGAACATTATCCTGGCATGACGGAAAAGGAACTTTCCAAGATTGAAGAGGCAGCCCGAGAGAAATGGGATCTGCAGGATAGCCTCATCATTCACCGGTACGGTAAAATGGAGCTGGCCGAACCTATCGTCCTGGTGGTCACTGCTTCTGCGCATCGCCAGGATGCCTTCGCCGCCGCAGAGTTTCTGATGGACTGGCTGAAGACAAAAGCGCCCTTCTGGAAACTGGAAGCCGATACCAGCGGTTCAAGTGATTGGGTCAAGGAACGGCAAAGCGACAAAGACGCCGCCGATCGCTGGCAGGATTAAGAAAACCTTCCGATAATCCCTTACTGGCGCTGCTGCCGTTCACTCAACCATTCTGCGGCCCGCCGGTTGGCTTCGGCGATTTGAACAGGCGTCATATTCTTTGCCAGAATGTCGTTCATTCTTTTGGCACTTCCCTTACCGCGCGCCGCAGAAATCAAAGACCATTTCAACGCTTCGATATCTGTGCGCCCTTTGTCAATTTCAGCTTTCGCTGCAGCCCCATCCAGAGGCGCGGAATTAGCAGCCTGAACGATCTGTTCAACAACGGATTTATCCAAACCATTCTCAATGACCGGCATTGTCGTTTTGGGTTTTGGCGGCGGTGCAGAAGCGACCGTTGCTTTTGTTGCAGCCTTGGGCTGGGCAACAGTCTTTGGTTTTGGCGCTTCAACCTGTACAGGTTTCGGTTTTACAGGTTCCGGCCTGGCAGCAACCACAGGCTCCGTTTTTTGTGTGGTGACCGGCTGCCGCACCGGTTGAGGCTGAGTGGCAGTCTGCGCAGGCGCTGATTTCTGAGGGGTCGCAACCGGTTGGGGCGCAACAACAGGCTGAGACGTTACAACCGGCGTCTGAACCGCTTTTGGCGGTGTTGGTTCGCGAACAGGTTCAGAACGTGTTGTCACAGCGGGCGCCGTTTGTGTTGTCGCTGGTGCAGGTTGAGGGTTCGTCACCTGCTGTACAGGCACAGCCGTTCCCTGCTGCTTCGCTTTCAGCTCAGCAAGGCGAGCCCGCGCATCATTGAGCTTGCGCTGCTTCTCCTGCTCCTCCTGCAAAGCTGCCAGGCGTTCTTCTTCTTCCCTCCTGCGCTGTTCGATCAGAGCCCGGCGTTTGGCCTCTTCCGCTTTTAGCTGAGCCGCCCGGATAGCAGCGGCCCGGCTTTCTTTTTCAAGTTCTGAGGCCAGCTTAGCGTCTGCATTACGCTGGGCGATCAGGTCCCGCTGACGTTGTGCACGTGCAGCAGCGGCTTTCCTCTCTACTTCTATCTTGGCTTTGCGATCAGCTTCCAGTTTGGCTTTCGCTGCAAGATATTCCTGCTCATCCCGACCGATATTCTGCCGATACCACCGCCCGAAAATCTCGACAGCCTGCTGATTGCCGTCTTCTATTTGCCCGGCTGTCATAATCGGCTTCAGACGATCCAGTGCCTGCTGAGCCTGTGCGGCTTCCTGTGCAGCGGCAAGACGATACCAGGCATATGCTTTGGCCACGTCTTTGGGATACCCTTCAACACCTTTCTCATAAAGAAGTCCAAGGTTATACTGAGAATTCAGATCCCCTTTTCTGGCTTCAACTGTCCATAGATCAACAGCCTGCGCGAAGTTCCCGTTGTTATAGGCCTGCAATCCTGCCTGGAAATCCGCTAAAGCCGGTGCGGCACTCAGAAGAGACAATCCAATAACAAATCCTACGCGCTTCATGTTCCTACCTGTCAGCTTATTTTCGTCCTCAGAGAGGCCATTCGAGCCGGCTTGGCGACCTGACGCGCCGCCTCTCCTCTTCCATAACGTGAATACCCACTATTATAAAGCAAAATCGGGGAAGAAAAAAAGCCGCCGAATTTCCTCGGCGGCTCTTTCAAACATCCTGTCATTTTAACTCAGGCTGCGGCCCTGCGGCGAACGCAATTCTCATAATCATCAATTAACTGCTGACAAATGGCTCCCGGTGTGAAGCTGTAATCTCCTATGCTGCCAACCGGCGTTACTTCCGCCGCGGTTCCTGTCAAGAAGCATTCGTCAAAATCTGCCATTTCCTCCGGCATAATGGCTCGCTCAACAACAGCGATGCCACGCGCCTTTGCCAGGTCAATAATGGTCCGGCGGGTGATGCCATCCAGGAAGCAATCCGGTGTGGGTGTGTGCAAAACGCCATCTTTCGTGAAGAAGATATTCGCGCCGGTCGCTTCTGCGATCTGTCCGCGATAGTCCAGCATAATCGCATCATCGTAACCTTCGGCTTCCGCTTTATGCTTACTGAGGGTACAGATCATATATAGCCCGGCCGCTTTTGACTGCGTCGGTATTGTCTCGGGTGATGGCCGTTTCCAGTCTGAAAGCTGCAGACGAATACCTTTCATCCGCGCTTCGGGATCAAAATAGCTTGGCCAAACCCAGGCGGCGACAGCGACGTTAATCTTGTTCTGTTGAGCGGATACGCCCATCATTTCAGATCCGCGCCAGGCAACCGGGCGCACATAACCGTCAACGATCTTATTCGCGGCAATCGTATCCAGGCAAGCCTTGTTGATTTCTTCAACCGTCATGCCAATATCAAAACCCAGGATTTCAGCGGATTTAATCAGGCGTTCCGTATGTTCGGTCAGTTTGAAAATTTCACCATCATAGACCCGTTCCCCTTCGAACACACTGCTGGCATAATGAAGCCCATGAGTGAGGACATGGACATTGGCATCTCGCCAATTGACCAATTCTCCGTTAAACCAAATATAGCCGTCACGATCGGCAAAGGAGGTGGTATCCATTTTCAAGTATCCTGGGTTATATTATGTCGTATAAACACGCGATATGTTCGAATATTACGAATCACATTCCGTCTTGGTAACATTATGAGAAAATTAAGTCAACATGGCTGACGTAAAATCCGGAACCAATCCGCTTTTCCTGAGAGAAGAAGAACTCAGGCAATGTGTAGAACTGCTTTTCTTCGCGTATCGGGATTTTACGGCCGGGCCGGATAAAATCCTGAAAGATTATAACTTTGGCCGCGCCCATCACAGGGTCATTCATTTTGTCGGGCGCAATCCCGGCATTACCGTGTCTGAACTTCTGGATATCTTACGTATTACCAAACAAAGCCTGAGCCGTGTTTTGAATGCGCTGGTTGAACGGGGATTCGTTGAACAGAAGCACGGATTAACGGATCGCCGGCAAAGGCTTCTGTTTTTAACAGACGAAGGAACGGCACTAGAGCAAAAAATCAGCACTGTGCAGCGCCAGCAGGTAGCCCAGGCTTTCCGCGAAGCGGGAGGCGAGGCCGTTGCCGGCTACCGCAAAGTTCTTGCCGGCCTTATTAATGACGACGACAGGGAGAAAGCCCTGAACCGAATTATGAAAAAATAGGCTTCGATCAATTAATCATCATGCATGACAACGCCCCTCATATTCTCGTCGTCGATGACGATGCCCGCCTGGCCTCTCTTCTGAAGCAGTATCTGTCTGACAACGGATATCGGGTAACGGTTGCGGAAACCGCCGATATCGCCCGGCAAAAAATGGGGGGGCTTGCCTTCGATCTCATGGTATTGGATCGCATGATGCCGGGAGAAGACGGCCTGTCTCTTGCCAAATCCATCCGCGCAGATCAAATCGCCAGTAAAACCAAACCGATCCTGATGCTGACAGCTATGGCGGACTCCGGTGACAGAATTGACGGACTGGAGGCAGGTGTTGACGATTATCTGACCAAACCCTTCGAACCCAGAGAACTCCTTCTTCGTATCGAAGCGATCCTCAGGCGAGCCGGTCAGGAAACAACGTCGGAAGTTTGCTTTGGCGACTATGCCTTTAATGTTGCCAAAGGTGAACTCACCCGAGAGGGTGTCGTTATCAACCTTACGTCAAGCGAGCAAATTCTTCTTAAGACTCTGGCCGCTACCCCAGGTGTTCCCATTTCAAGAGACAATCTGTCTCTTTCCAGCGGGGCACAAGGCAGGGCTGTGGATGTTCAAATCACCCGTCTTAGGCGGAAAATTGAGGAAGACCCCAAACTTCCCCGCTATCTGCAGACCGTTCGGGGAGAAGGATATGTGCTATGGGCAGATTAGACCTTCTCTTGCACTGGCTGAATAAAGTCTCAAGCCCGGTGACCCGGCTGCTCAAGCGGGTCTTGCCGCACACCCTCTTCGGCAGGTCTCTGCTGATTGTTATTCTGCCGATTATTTTACTGCAGGTTCTCGTCACGTATATCTTCTATGAACGTCACTGGGATGATGTCGCCCGGCGACTGGCTAAGGGCGTTGCCGGAGAGGTTGCCGCCGTGATTTCACTCACGGATCGCTTTCCGGGAGAAGCCGCGGAAAGCAGCATTCTAAGCATCGCGCGCGATCAAATGAACCTATCCATCTCCTTTGATAAGGGAACACAACTCAATCCCTCCGGCAATGCCAAAGTATATTCCGGTTTTCTGGACCGCCATCTCTCCAGGGCGCTTCAGGAAAAACTCCCGGGACGGGCTTTTACGCTCACAAACAACGACAGACTTGAAAGCGTTATTATTAGAGTCCAACTGCCCGAAGACGTCCTTCAAATCGTTGTCAGGGACAAGCGTCTCTTTTCGTCAACCACCTATATTTTTGTTATGTGGATGGTCGGTATTTCACTGGCGTTGCTCGGTATTGCTATTGTGTTCCTGCGTAACCAGATGAAGCCGATCCGGCAGCTCGCCGTCGCAGCGGAGAAATTCGGACGTGGTCAGGATGTAGAGGATTTCAAACCCTCCGGTGCCCAGGAAATACGATCTGCGTCCCGCGCTTTTCATGACATGAAGCACCGCATCGTTCGGCAGATTACGCAACGAACAGAAATGCTGGCCGGTGTCAGTCATGACCTCAGAACACCTCTTACCCGCATGAAACTGCAATTGGAGATGATGTCTGACGACACAAGCCGGCAGAATCTGCAAAGCGATGTCGAGGATATGCAAAACATGGTGGAAGGTTATCTGTCTTTTGCCAAGGGGCAAGAGGCAGAAACCGTAAAACCGGTTAATTTATCAAAATTGGTTAAGGAAGTGACTGACAATACGCGACGTCAAGGTGGGGTCATAGAGATGACGGGCGAGCCCGATATCGCATCGTCAATTCGACCTAACAGCGTGAAGCGCTGCATTACAAACCTAGTCGAAAATGCGCGGCGCTATGCCTCGGAAATTCATCTGGATATCAGAAAGGCCGAAGAACATGTTATTGTCACAGTCGATGATAATGGTCCGGGCATCCCAAGGGACAAGCGTCTTGAAGTTTTTAAACCTTTTTACCGACTGGATACCTCCCGAAATTCGGAAACCGGAGGCAGCGGCCTTGGCATGACGATCGCACGGGATGTGATGCATGGTCACGGCGGACAAATCAGGCTTTCTGAATCTCCGAAAAACGGTTTGCGAGTAGAACTTCTCTTCCCTCTCTGACCGGGAAAATACTCATTCCTTCAAAGGCGCAAAAGATGCATTCACAGCAGCAATGATTGCCTGCTCCGTTACAGGCGCCTGCGCAAAAGCCGTATTAGCTGCAGCGAGAACAACAGGAACAGAAGCGACCGCTGTTATTGGATCGGAAACCGCCTTGGCGATAGCCAGCACTTTGACCATTTCCTCCTGATAGCTATTTGCCAGGATGCCGATTTTCTGATCTCGCTCCTTAAAAACATCAAAAGCCTGGCTTGCTGCCTTTTGTGCCTCTTCAAGCTTATCGATCTGTTCCTGATACAAAGGCGAAAGGTCTATAGGGGTCGGCATTTCTGACGTTTCATCATCCATAACGCACCTCCTAAACACAATGCGCTCTAAAAAGTAAGTTAATGCAATCTGCCCCCGATCGGAACCTCATGATCGGGCGCAACGAGAGAGATCTGCCCCTCTTTATCACTAAATCCCAAAACAAGAACTTCGGACATAAAGGGACCAATTTGCCGCGGCGGAAAATTCACAACCGCAGTAACACGTCGCCCGACAAGATCTTCAATCGTATATAAATCCGTAATCTGAGCAGATGTTTTGCGAATACCGATCTCCTCTCCAAAATCGATACGAAGCTTGAAGGCCGGTTTCCGCGCTTCCGGAAAAGGTTCCACTTCCAGGACAACGCCGACCCGGATATCCACTTTCAGGAAATCATCTATTGTGATCTGTTCTGTTTTTTCTGACACGTCATCCTCCATAAGTTGAGGGGGATGCTATGCTATCCGCCTGGCCTGAACAAGAGAAGCCTGCGCCTATCCGCCGGAAAATTTCTTCGCGGTTTCCTCAATCTTAGCCATGGACTTATTGATCGACTGGATCAACATATCATGGGATTTGGTCGCCGCGCCTGTCAGCTTTTCACTGGTTGCCGCGAAACTATCTGTCGATATCTTAAGCGCGTCCACGCTAACAGCCAGATCAGGAATCTTCGAAGATGGGATCCCTCCCTGTCCGGAACTTTCTTCTATGGAGGTCTGCAATCCCTCCAGAACTGCTTTCAAAGCAGACTGTTGCTCAGAAACGATCTTTTGCAAGGCGCCACTCATTTCCTTGGAAACAGACGAAACCGCTTCCACATTCTCTTTCTGAACCTCCGACATGGAAGACAGATCTGGAACGACTAACTTGCCGGCGAGAGTAGGTGATCCTCCTCCCTGCCCGGCGCCTCCGGAATCACTCATGACATATACTCCTCTTCATGGAAGAGTATATAATTACAAAAAATACAACTTAAAGGAGATCACCCTAGTTCTTTTGATCTTTTAGCCGCAGCCGTCACTGTTTCGGTCATAAGGTTTGTGAGTGCGTCCTCTTTCATCAGGACATCAAGGCCTGCTGCTGTCGTGCCATTCGGACTGGTGACATTCTTCCGAAGCTGCTCAACACTCTCTGTCGATGTGAGAGCAAGTTCACCGGCACCGGCCACGGTCACTTTTGCAAGTGTTCGCGAAAGATCCTCGGGCAAGCCCGCAGAGACACCAGCCTGTATCATGGCCTCTACCATATGGAAAACATAGGCAGGGCCGGAGCCTGAAAGACCGGTCACCGCATCCATCAGCTCTTCATCTTCCACCCAGGCAGTTGTTCCGATGGCAGACATGAGAGAATCACATATATTCCGGTGCTCGGCCTGGACATTACCATTTGCACAGGAAACCAGCATTCCCCGGCGAACAGCTGCCGGTGTATTGGGCATGGTTCTGATCACAGCCGCCTCACGTCCGAAATATTCTTCGAAAAGCACAATCCGGGTTCCGGCGGCAATTGAGATCATCAGAGCTCCTTTTTCCGCATACGCCCGGTATGTCGGGATAACCTCTTCCATGACCTGCGGCTTGACGGCCAGCACGACCACATCCGGCTGGTAGCCGTCCTCAATCAACAGCGGTGACGTAAAAATCCGGCATCCCATCTGGGAAGCCAATTCAAGATTTTCCGTCGACGGATCAACAACCAGAATATCATTTGGTTTGACATTCTTTTCAATCCAGCCGCCCAACATCGCGCGGCCCATATTGCCGCACCCCACCAACAAGACTGACATAGCCATAATTTATGCTTCACCCATCGTTTCAAGCATTGCTGCTTCCATTGCTTCTTCTGGAGATTTACCTCCCCAAATGGCAAATTGAATGGCCGGATAGAATTTTTCAAGCTCATTCATGCCGATTTCAACAAGACTCTGAATTTGCTCAAGGGTCATATCGCAATTTTCATTGAGGAGCAGGGCATGACGGAACATGATTAGCCCTTCTTCCCGCCAGGTATCAAAATGCCCGATAAACATTTTTTCGTTCATTCGGGCAAGCAGTTCATAAATGGCATCGTATTTCCGGTCCGATATCTTAACATCATAGGCGCAGGAAAAATGTATGGCCCGGATATCTGATCGCCAGGAAAACCAGAGATGATATTGACACCAGCTTCCTTCCACACCAACGGTCAGTTCATTGCTGCCCTGGCGTTCGAAGGACCAGTCATTGGCCGCAATAATTGTTTCCACCAAATCAAGGGGATTGTGATCGTCGAGTTCTTCCTGGGAAAGATATAAAGACGTCATGGCAAGACTCCTTTGCAGGAAATCCCCGCATGTCGCCCTGTAGATACACGAGGCCACATTCCGTCGGGAATTTCGATTCAGGCCACATATGGTACCGTCGAAACCAAGATACCATATATTTAGCGTAATCCGCCTTTGATTCGCGTGCAACCACGAATACTAAAAAAAACTCATTTTCTTGTGGATAACCACGTCAGTCCCGCTATACGCCTGTTGTAAAGGGTAATCAGCTTTTCGGCTTCGTCGATGAGGCTGATTTTGGTTTACGGGTAGAGGTTGTCTTCGGGCGTGCTGCCAGTTTTTTCTCCAGCGCTTCAATCCGGGTATTCTGCGCCTCCACAGTTTCACTGAGGGAGACTGCCATAGCCTTGATGGCATCGAACTCTTCGCGCGGCACCAGATCCATGTCGGCAACTAGCCGTTCAATCCGCTGATGAAAGAGATTTTCCCACTCGGATTTCATGCCCTGCGCTGTCCCGAGAGCACCGGACGCCAGGCGGGCGATATCATCAAAAATTCGACTATTGGTCTGCATGGGTTTCATCCTTCTTCGTGCCAGCGCACTATGACCCGCAAAATCGTCAAAATCAATTGCTTTGATCATCGCCTTCTTGCACATGCTTGCTCATGGTTTATATAGTGTGTTTCATGACTTTTGCGACACAATTTCTTGCTCTCTCCTATCCGGAGATAGATCCGATTCTATTGCAGATCGGTCCCATTGCCATCCGCTGGTATGCGCTGGCCTATATTGCCGGCCTGGTTCTCGGCTGGCGACTTATGATCCGCTTTGTCCGGAGCGGAAAAGGTCTACTGAACGCGCAGCATGTGGACGACTTCCTGGTCTGGGCCACCCTTGGGGTCATACTGGGGGGGCGGCTCGGCTATGTGCTCTTTTACAAACCCGGCTATTATCTCGACAATCCGGCTGAGATTTTCATGGTCTGGCAAGGCGGCATGTCTTTCCATGGCGGCTTCCTGGGGGTTGTCGCCGCGGCTATACTATTTTGTAAAAAGCACGATA
>DIYE01000051.1 GCA_002428885.1 Alphaproteobacteria bacterium UBA6062 | reverse complement strand
CTTCATGCATCTCTTCGAGAAGGGCATCAATGCTTTTCTGTTCAGCATAGGCGGCTGTTTCCGATGCAAGATTGACAGCCTGCAGGATGGTCAGGCCCTCGGTGCCGGGGTAAGGCTCGCCCGATGGCTTCAGCAGCTTCGCATGTTCCAGAAAGCCTTCATATCCGGCCCCTTCTCCTGAGAAAAAGTAGCCGTCATATTTATTTTCATCATGCAAAACGACAGCTTCCCGGCCCTGAAGGCGGGAATCAGAAAGCTCGTCTCTGTCCATGATAACGGGAAGGATGCCTGAAGGTAGGGTCAGCATGAGGAAAACCTGATTTGGAGAAGTCGTCTTTACGCAGTACTGTCCGCCCGCGACTATAACCGGTTGCGGGATAAAAAAAAGCCCCTCAGGAAGGAGAGGCTTAAAAGAGACGTTTTTTGGGTGTGATGAATCAGGCCAGGTCGCATTTCTTTTCAATACAGGTCAGAAGCCGCATGACTTCTTGGGAAGCTGTATTCGCTTCATGAACAGCCTCAATCGCACCTTTTATATCGCCATTACCATAAAGACGGGCCGCTTCAATGCCGGCGGCATGGACCGCCTGATGGGGTTTGATTAGCTCTGCCCATTCCGGCAGGGACGTAAAGTGAGGATTGGTCTGGGCATCATACCATTTCCCCAACCGGCAACTGTGATGATCAGCCAGCTCGTCCGGCTTGAGGTCGGCGTGACCGGCCAGCATCTGGGCCAGTTTGCGCATCCAGATCATATGATCGGATTTGGCGATGGACACAACCGCGTTTTCACCGCCCCGATGGGCAAGATCTGCAATGCCTTCCGTGATGGGCGCTTCGCTTTCCTCCAGTACATGGATGACATTTTCGATTTTTTCAACATTGCGGCCGCTCATCCGGGCAATGGTGGAGACACCGCTAGAGACTTCCCGTGATGCTTCGGTTTGCTGCGACAGGATGCCGGTGATTTCCTGGATCCGGTTATTGACGGTCGTAACCTGATCGGAGATCCGGGTCATTTCCTCGCTGGATTTGGCGATCACTTCCTGGCCTTTTGAGGATTTCTCTTCCCCTTCCTGCATGGACTGGACAATCCCGGCCATTTCGCTTCGCAGGTTTTCGATGCGACCGCGGATATTTTCTGTGGATGTGGCTGTCTGATTGGCGAGGCTTTTCACCTCGCTTGCCACGACAGCAAAGCCTTTGCCTGCCTCACCTGCCCGAGCTGCTTCAATCGTGGCGTTGAGGGCAAGAAGGTTGGTCTGTTTGGCGATATCTTCAATATCCTTGACGATCATGCCAATCTGCTCCGAGGCATCGGATAGCTGATTGACTTTACCGGCTGCGTCTTTAACGGCAGCGTTGATGTCTTCCATGGTTTGCTGAGCATCACTGGCCGCCTGGCGACCGGCGGTGGCACTCTCTGCCACATGTTTCACTTCTCTTGCCGCCTGGGTGGAACTGTCGGAGATCGTATTGACCGAAGCTGCCAGTTCTTCCACAGCGGCGGCGATGGACTGGGATTGGGTATCCACTTCCCGAACCTCGCGGATCATCTCCGCAACACCGGAGACACCCTTGTTGATGGTCACGGACATGTCCACCGTGCGCTCCAAGTTGCGGTTGATCCGGTCCAGGTTGAGATCCGCCAGTTCTTTCAGTTTGGTGGTGACCGCACAGGTGCCGTGCGGTATGTCAGCAAAATGTCCTTCGATCAGAAGGTCAATGGCCTTGTGAATAGTGTCGAGATTGTTTTCGCCATTCCCGGTCTCTGCGCCGATCTCCATGTTGCTCCCCTTTACTGGCTAAACACTGATGTCCTTTAACCGCGGATGATGGGAATTTTCGGTTAATTTTCAGTAATTAGGTCTGGAAAATTTCTAGATCATCCCCAACTAAATACATTAGAAATCACAAATAATAAGCCGTAAAACGACCTAAAGATTCAACATAAGGGAGATGTAAAATGGATGTTGCCGGTTCTGTAGCTGCCCTTGATTTCAGTAAGGAATATAAATCTATTTGTGAAAGTGGTGTTAGTGCTTTAGAGGCCCGTCAGATGATCGAGGAGTACCGAAGATTTCTGACGTTGTTTTTGGAATATGAAGGTCGGACTTTTGTACCAAATGAGAGGGTGGACACAGTTTGGCACCAGCATTTGGCTGATCCGGAAAAATATAAAGAAGACTGCCGACATGTCTTTGGCACTACTCTGGAACATGATGCCGACTTTTATGGAACGGAAGCGTTTAAAATAGCCTGCAAAGAGACTGAAGGCGTTTTTCAAAGCAGATTCGGCGCCCCTTTTTACTTAACGTCTAACGCAGCACTTTGTGCGGGTATGAGAAGTCCATCTCGTTGCGGCGGTATGTTGCAAAACTCTAATTAAAAATATCATAGGGGGATTTATGTCTCAATCAATCGAATTGCTGCCCGTTTCCTATGTTGAGGGGGCAGGACGCGGCGTTTGTGCTTCCCGGGATATCAAGGCCGGAGAAGTGCTGGAGGTCGCTCCCGCTCTGGCTCTCTCGAAGGATCAGCATGACAGTATTACAAAAAAGCTTGGTTTTGGAGAATATACGTTTATAAAACCTAAAGAAAAAGATGAGCTAAATGAAGATACAACCTTCAAAGCAGTCATAGCTTTCGGGTTATGTTCAATCTGTAATCATCAACCCGCCACTTCCGGAAATGTGAATGCAGAAAAAACCATTATTGAATCTCAGCCCGGTGCCAATGGCGAGACCTATCCTTTGGTCGAGCTCAGGGCACTGACAGATATAAAAAAAGGGGATGAAATATTTCTGGAATATGGCGCCCCCAAATTTTCTTTTAATATTCTTCAGACATAGTCGTTCAGGCTGCGGGCGGAGAGCTGGCCCCAGACATTCTTTTCATCCTGTAGCATACAGTCGATCATATGCGCGGCCTGTTCCGGGGTCATGGCGATGTCCAGATCTCTGGGTACGCCAGCTGTTTCATACATGCTGGAGCTGACTTTACCGGGATAGAAACCCATGACCCGCACGCCTTTGGGGGCGCATTCCGCCTCCAGGCATCCAGTGAAACCGCGCAGCGCCCACTTGCTGGCCGAATAGACGCTGATATTTTTCCGGGTATAGAGGGCGCCGGTGGAAATCACGTTCAGGACGGTTCCACGGCCCCGCTCGATCATACCGGGCAGGACCGCATGGGTCATCATCATGGTGCCGAGGGTATTGGTTTCCAGAACCTGACGGATATCCTCCGGTGCGTAATCCTCGAAATCGCCCTCCAGCCAGATCCCGGCATTGTTGATGAGACCCCAGAGCGGGCCGTGATCCTTTTCTACCTGGCGGACAGTGGCTAGACAGTCCTGTTCACGCGCCACATCCAGCACATAGCCCGGACAGTCCGTTTCGGCGCAGGCTTTATCGACTTTTTCCGGATTTCGCCCTGTCAGAACAACCTGAAAGCCGTTCTTTTTCAAGGTTGAAACAGTGGCGAGGCCAATGCCGCTGGTGGCGCCGGTGATCAGAACAAGGCGATTGCTGGTTTCCATTGTCAATGAGCTCCTGAACGGAATGGAAAAGGGAAGGGCATTCTTTATAGAAGAAGACGCCTTTCCCAGCCAGCCGGAATTTCAGGATGCAATCCTGTTTCTGTCAGGAAAGAGGGTTTGGTTTGCTCCCTTTATCGGGCGGTCCCGAGGATGGCCCCTTTTTTTCCACCTTAGGGGGTTGCCGTTTCCGGGCAGCGGCTCTTCCAACATTCCCTGTGGAAGATGTCGATGCCTGCTTTGTGGATGCCTTGTCTTTTCTGTCATTATCGTTATGAGCCACATAACCACTGCCCCGGCTGCCGAACCAGAAACCGGTAATCCCGGCAGCCATGGTGGCAACGCTGCCAAAAATGACCAGGGCTTTTTCCACTTCATTAATCGCAATCAGAACACCTGTAAAAACCGAGGCCATCAGCACATATAGAAAAACAACGCCATAGGTTACGTTGATGCGAACATCACTTTTGCGGCGTTCCTGTTCCTTATCGGTAACCGGGGCATATCTCATCCTCATCCACATAAAAGGCTCCTTCGTCGTTTGAATAGCTATCGGTTTTCAAACGTCCGACAACGCCTTGCTGTACCTGGATCAGGGGTTTTTCGTGTCGTCTTGTGTGTTGCTCCGTTTTAATCCGTCGATCAGGAAGTCGATAAGGGCATTGGCCCGTTCGTCCGTACAATCGGGGCGGCGGACGGCTATGTTGCGGGGGTCCCGAAAAAGAACCGTCATATCTTCTGCCAACGTAACCGCTTTGCCCAGATTTTGGGTAGGCAGGCTATTTTCCTGAAAAAACTGCCGCATGGCCTCTGACTTAAAGCTGTGTATGGCCTGTACATGACGGTTGACGAGGTCTTTATTATGGGATGCCATCTCCATCAGAGCCCGAAACAGATCCGGATCTTCATCAAATCGGGCTCGTTTGAGCTGGAGCTGATGGAGAATAACCCTCCGGACTTTCTGCTCGCCGCTTCCGTCGTTGTCTTCAATGATTGACTTTAATCCGGATTCCACATCATTGAACCAGCCTGTGATAATGTCTTCAAACAAGGCCGCTTTGCTCGGAAAAAAGCGGTAGATATTGGACTGGGACATACCGGCGATGGCCGCCACTTCCGACAGGGTGATTTTCAGGCTTCCCTGCTTTTTGAGCAGTGTTTCGGCAATTGCCAGAAGCCTCGCCTTTTCGGCCTGCATATCGGTTTGTGGTCTTGGCACAGCCCCTCAGATCCAGCGTCTTACCCGCTTTTTGTAACGTTCAAATTCTTCACCGAACCGCTCTGTCGCGGCTTTTTCCTCAAAGGGTATGTACCAGAGATTGGTGACAACGAAAAAGAAAATCACCACGAGAAGCCCTGCGAGTATATTGGCCAGCAAAGCTGTCCCCAGCAACAGGAGGGTGAAGCCCAGATACATGGGGTTGCGGGAGATCGCGAACAGTCCGCTGGTAATCAGCGTGTCCGGATCCCTGAAGGTGTGAATGTTGGTTTTGGCCTTTTTGAAGCGGTTGGAAGCCACAACAAGCAGGATCAGGCCGGCGGCACTGATCAGAAGGCCGAGATACCGAAACGGATCCGGAACAATCTGATAAACCGGCCAGAAGAACCACATTATATTGATGACGATAACACAGAAGAGAACAAGAAAGGGCGGGATCAGCCAGCGCATGACAACAGGTCTCCTGAAAAAGAAACAGAACATAATGATAAAAGATATAATTTATCAATTATTATTTTAAAGAGATTTGTGTCGGTTTTTACAGCAACCCGGTATTTTTAGGTGCCAGGCCGTATATCCCTTGCATTTCTTCCTCCGCTTATTCCATGATAGGAGGTGAACTTGGGCGCATACCTCGTTACGGAGCTTTGCATGGGCCATAATCATAAACATAGCGCACCTTTGCCGGAGACGGTTCTTCGGGTGAAGAGCCTGGAATCCCTGCTGGTCGAGAAAGGGCTGGTTGAAACCGCCGCGCTGGATGCGCTGGTGGAACGATATGAACATCAGGTCGGTCCGAAAAACGGGGCCGCAGTGGTGGCAAAAGCCTGGACCGATCCCGATTACAAGGCGCGACTGATGAAAGATGCCTCCGCCGCTATAGCGGAGCTGGGCTATACCGGTGCCCAGGGGGAGGAAATGGTTGCCGTCGAAAATACGGACAGCATCCATAATGTGGTGGTTTGCACCCTGTGCTCCTGCTATCCGTGGCCGGTTCTGGGACTGCCGCCGGTCTGGTATAAATCCGCGCCTTACCGGTCTCGCGTGGTCCGCGAACCTCGGGCCGTATTGAAAGAGTTCGGAACGGAATTGCCCAAGGAGACGGAAGTTCGCGTCTGGGACAGCACGGCGGAAACCCGTTATCTGGTGATCCCGCAGCGCCCCGCAGGTACAGACGGTATGAATGAGGCGGAACTGGCCGAACTGGTTACCCGGGACAGCATGATCGGTGTGACCGTTGCCGACAGCCCGGCTATCAAGGAGGCCGTGTAATGGATGGTGTTCATGATATGGGCGGCATGCATGGCATGGGTCCGGTCGACGCGGAGGAGAATGAGCCGGTTTTCCACGGGGACTGGGAACAACGCATGTTCGCCATGAATAATGCGGTCAGTGCCCTCGGGGTGCGGAATATCGACGAATCCCGTCATGCTCGCGAGCGTATGAATCCCGGCAAATATCTCTCCAGCAGTTATTATGAAATATGGCTGGATGGTCTGGTTCGTATTCTCTCTGAAAAGGGCCTGATTAGTGAAGAAGAACTGTCTGGCGCCGTGGCGCCACG
>DIYE01000100.1 GCA_002428885.1 Alphaproteobacteria bacterium UBA6062 | reverse complement strand
GATGGAGCCAAATCAGTTCATATACAAGGAGCGGTGCGAAGCGCGATGCGGCGCATCGGGCAAGCGTCGCAACACAGGAGATGGGCTGATTTGGCCCACCGAAGGCCGTTTTTTCGAGCCTTCTGACGGTGTTGTGCTACGCTTATGGTCAGACCAGACCACCGCGCGAAGCACGCCTTGTCAGTAGACCCGAAAAAGCGGTCAAATGGTTCCTGTTAAATACAAAATGCTCTTAAGCTTAATGATGAGGGGTGGATGCTGAAGAATCTCGGGAAATTTTCGTCACTGGCGCTTGTCGCGTCTCTTGTTTTATCTGCAGTTTCAGCCGAGGCTGCCAAGAAGGAATTCGGGGAATGGCTGAAGGACCTGAAATCCGAAGCCAAAGCGCAGGGCATTAGCCAACCGATCCTTGATGAGGCTTTTAGGAACGTTAAATTCAAGGAAAAGATTATTTCCCTGGATCGCAAGCAGCCGGAAGTTACCCAGACATTTCAGCAATATATGGCCAAACGCCTCCCCAAGTCCCTTGTTGATCTCGGCAAACGAAAAATGCGGGAAAATGGGGCGGCCCTTGATGAGGTTGCTCGCCAATATAATGTTCAGCCCCGTTTTATTGTGGCGCTCTGGGGCGTGGAAACCCGGTTTGGTCGCTATACCGGCGGTTTTAATGTGGTGGAGGCGCTGACGACCCTGGCTTACGATAATCGCCGGGCTGCTTATTTCCGCAAAGAATTGCTTATTGCCCTGCGCATTCTTGAAGACAAGCATATCAAACCGAAAGATATGAAAGGGTCTTGGGCCGGTGCCATGGGGCAGGCTCAGTTTATGCCCTCCAGTTTTGTCAATTTTGCGGTTGATCATGACAAGGATGGCAGGCGGGATATCTGGACAACCAAACCTGATGTCTTTGCCTCCGCTGCCAATTATCTCGCCAGCTCCGGTTGGCGCGGTGATCAGACCTGGGGACGGGAAGTCAAACTACCGGACGGATTTGATCTGTCGCTTGTCAGCCTTAAGGTACAGCATCCCATGCAATATTGGCAGGATCTGGGGGTTCGAAAGGCAGACGGCTCCGACTTGCCGTCACGCCAGTTGATGGGGTCTCTTGTTCAGCCGCGTGGTGGAAATGGCCAGACATTCCTTGTTTATAATAACTACCGGACCATCCTGAAATGGAACCGTTCCACCTATTTTGCCATGTCGGTCGGTCAACTGGCTGACAAGCTGGTCTCGCCTTGACAGAGGATAGTGTCTCCATGAATGCCAGACGGATTAATATGAACGCTTCCAAATACCTGATCTGTCTGGGGGCTTTGCTTTCCCTGACGGTGTTAAGTGGATGTGCGGAGATGAGCCTGCTTGGACATGCTGCTTCCGAGGTGAAAGGAACAGGCAGTACAGACAGGGGCAAAGTCAACCGGGGACAGCGGAAAGTCGGTAAACCCTATCAGGTGGATAATATCTGGTATTATCCGGCGGAAGATCCAAATTATAATGAGACCGGTATTGCCTCCTGGTACGGAGAGCCGTTTCACGGCCGCAAGACAGCCAATGGTGCGGTTTATGATATGAACCAGCTGACGGCGGCTCATAAAACCCTTCCCATGCCGACGGATGTGCGGGTAACAAATCTCGAAAACGGTCGGTCTATTGTCGTGACCGTTAATGATCGGGGGCCATTCGTTCATGGCCGTATTATTGACCTGTCCCGCCGGGCGGCGCAGCTTCTGGGAATTATCCGCCAGGGAACAGCCAAGGTGCGTGTTGAACTTGCCACGCCGGGTAAAGGGCAGGATGTCCGGTATCTGGCTAAGGCCGAAACCACTCAGGAAGAGAAGAAAAAAGTAACAGCCGCCCCTAATAGCAAAGTCCAGACGGCTGCGCTTGAACCGCCCAAAGATGTGAAGGCGGCACCAGCGTCAAAAACAAAGACGCTTCCAAAACCGGTAGAAAGCAAGCCTTTGGCAGCGCCCGGACAGGATCAGAAACAGGTTGTGACAGTGAAACCTGTAAAGGACAGTGAAATCTTTATTCAGGCAGGCGCTTTTATCGAATATAACAACGCCAACCGACTGAGTGCCAAACTGTCTTCCCTGGGACCGACAAATATTAACCAGGTGCTCGTTAACGGCCAGGATTTTTACCGGGTTCGGATCGGGCCGGTCTACACGGTAGATGAAGCAGATCAGCTTCTTTCAAAATTGATCAATTCCGGGCATACAAATGCCAGAATTGTCATAGAGTGATAGCAACTTCTATTGAGAAAAAGCCGATCTTTTGATAACGGTTCTCAGCAGTGACATAAAGACAGATAAAGTGAGAGAATGTTGAAAATTTTCCCGACCTTCTATCAATCCCTGAAACGGATGACGGTTTTTACGGCTGTTGCTGTTTCCGTCAGCTTTGCCGGCTTTGGTGCGAAAGCCATCGAAACCCGGGCAAAGCAGGCCTTTCTCATGGATATGGACACCGGTGCCATTTTACTTGAAAAACAGGCAGACACACTGATGCCTCCCGCTTCCATGAGTAAACTGATGACGGTTACCATGGTCTTTGAGCGGTTGAAGGAAGGCTCTCTTAAGATGGAGGATACCTTCCCGGTCAGTGAAAAGGCCTGGCGCAAGGGTGGCTCCAAAATGTTTGTAGAGGTCAATAAGCGGGTCAAAGTGAGCGATCTTCTGCGTGGCATTATTGTGCAATCCGGAAATGATGCCTGTATCGTGGTGGCGGAAGCTCTCGCCGGGTCCGAAAGTGCTTTTGCCGAAGCCATGACCGAACATGCCCGGGAAATTGGGCTGGAAAAGAGTATTTTCGCTAATGCGACGGGATGGCCAAACCCCAATCATCGCATGACGGCCCGGGAACTGGCTATTCTGTCCAAATATATTATTCAGAAATTCCCGGAATATTATTCTATTTTCAGTGAAAAAAGCTTCGCGTTCGGGAAAACAAGTAAAGGCAAGCAGATCAAACAGGGAAACCGCAATCCGTTGCTTTATTCCAACAATGGCGCGGATGGCCTGAAAACAGGTCATACGGAAGAATCCGGTTACGGCTTGACCGGTTCCGCCCAGCGACAGGATCGTCGGCTTATTCTTGTGGTCAATGGGTTGACCAGCGCCAAAGAACGCGGCCGGGAATCCGAACGCCTTCTGGAATGGGGATTTCGCGAGTTTGATAACTATGCCTTGTTTAAGAAAGGGCAGGAGGTTGCCAAAGCCCGCGTATGGCTGGGGGCAAAGGACCTGGTTCCTTTGACACTTGAGCAGGATCTGACGGTCACCATGTCTCGTAAAGACCGCCGCTCCATGCAGGTCAAACTGGTTTATAATGAGCCTATTCCGGCGCCGATCCTGAAAGGCACGCCAGTGGCCCGCCTGGTGATTTCCGCACCGGAGATGGAAAAGATCGAGGTGCCCCTGATCGCTTCTGAAGATGTTGCACGTCCCGGCGTTTTCGGACGGGTCAGTGCTGCGGTCAAATACGTCCTGTTCGGAGCTTCCGCCAACTAAAACGCTGTGGCGGAAGGCCAATTCTTATGAGTAAAAAACAGTCTTATCCGGGAAAGTTCATCACTCTTGAAGGAGGTGATGGAACCGGAAAATCGACGCAGGCCAGGCTGTTGTCTGAGTTCCTTAAAGAACAACATAAAGACGTGTTGCTGACCCGTGAACCAGGCGGTGCGCCGGGATCTGACGATATCAGGCAGCTCATCCTGACCGGTGAGCCGGAAAGATGGGATGTGGTTGGTGAGACACTGCTCTTCTACGCCTCTCGCCGCAACCATCTTCGCCTGACGGTCTGGCCGGCTCTTGAACGGGGAGACTGGGTGATTTCAGATCGCTTCGCGGATTCAACCATGGCTTATCAGGGGTACGGTAATCAGCTCGGTGTTGAAGCTGTTTCGAAAATCCATGAGGTTTCAGTCGGGGATTTTGAGCCGGACCTCACATTGATCCTTGATATCGACGTTCGTAAAGGGATCGCCCGTACGCAGGGACGAACCAATAACGAAGATCGTTTCGAAAAAATGGACATTGCCGTCCATGAACGGATGCAACAGGGCTTCTATGAGATTGCCGACAAGAACAGTCACCGGTGCGTTATTATCGATGCCGATAGGCCGATTGATGAAATCCAGGCAGAGCTTCGGAAAATTGTGCGCGAAAGGCTTCTGAGTGAGTGAACAGCCTGTCAGCGATGGTCTGGAAGGGTTTCCTCATCCGAGGGAAAGCAGAACCCTTATTGGTCATGAAGAGGCGGAGCAACAGTTCCTCAGTAGCTTTAACAGTGGTCGCTTCCACCATGCCTGGCTGGTAACGGGTCTCAAAGGTGTGGGAAAAGCCACTTTTGCATATCGGGCGGCGCGTTTCCTACTGACCCGGGAGGGGGAAAGTGGCGGTCTTTTTGGACCGCCGGACAGTTTGGACAGTGCGGAAGGCCATCCGGCGGATGCGCTTATCCTCGCAGAATCCCATCCCGGATTATCAGTTCTGAAACGGGAATATGATCCCAAAGGCAAAAAGACGTTCAAGGTTATCCGGATTGATGATGTCAGGGCACTTTCAGATTTCTTTGGTTTAAAATCCAGTGATGGCGGGTGGCGTGTGGTCATTGTTGATACCGTCGATGATATGAATATCAGTGCGGCCAACGCCTTCTTGAAAATTCTGGAAGAGCCGCCGGCGCAGACCCTGTTTTTCCTGCTCTCTCATACGCCGGCCGGGCTGCTGCCGACCATTCGTTCCAGATGTCGCCAGCTTCCTCTGAAACCGTTATCTGCGGATCAGGTTAGAACAGTTATTAATCCCTGGGCAGATCGCTTGTCTGAAGAGCAACTGGCAACGCTGTTGGCCCTGTCGGAAGGCAGTCCAGGCAAAGCACTCCTGCTTCAGCAAGCGGGAGGCTTTGAGGCCTTTTTGTCGATCCTGTCGATCTTTGAAGGATATCCGTCCTTTGATCCGGACAAGCTGCACGGTCTCGCCGATGCTGTTGGAAGAAAAGACGGGGAGGGGCTCTATAGGGTTCTTGTGGAATTATTCCCCTGGTGGATCTCCCGTCTGGTCCGATCACTCTCAACCGGATTTGTCGATCAGGACCTTCTCACCGGAGAGCAGCAGATCATGGCAAAACTCGGAGGTCATCAATCTGTTGCATTTTGGGTTGATATCTGGGAGAAGTCTAATCATCTGATCGAAAGGGCGGAGAGCATCAACCTGGATCGCAAACAGGTCATTCTGGATTTGTTTCTCAAGACGACCCGATAAACGGAACATTTGAGGTTTCCATGCTTGTTGACAGTCACTGCCATTTGGATTTTGAGCAGTTATCGACACAAATTGATGATGTTTTACGGCGGGCAAAACTGGCCGGCGTCGGGCATATGCTGACCATCGGCACCAAGCTGCGGCAGTTCGATGGCGTTAGGAACATTGCGGAACAGCATGATAATATTCACTGTTCTGTTGGTATTCACCCTCATGAGGCGGAAGAAGAAGGGGCGGATGTTACAGTCCAGAAGCTTCTCGATCTGGCTGATCATCCCAAGGTCGTTGCCATTGGCGAGACCGGTCTCGACTATTTTTATGAGCATTCCCCGCGTGATATTCAAAAACAGTCTTTTCGTATTCATATCGAGGCGGCCCGCCAATCAGGCCTGCCTCTCATCGTGCATACCCGGGATGCCGATGAGGACACAATTGAGATTTTACATGAAGAATATGCCAGGGGACCGTTTTCCGGTGTTATTCATTGCTTTAGTTCTGGGTGGGAAGTCGCTGAAAAATCTATGGAAATTGGGTTTTTTATTTCTATTTCAGGTATTGTGACCTTTAAGGCAGCACAAGATCTCAAAGATCATGTGACACGCATACCGTTGGATCGCCTTTTGGTCGAGACAGACAGCCCTTATCTGGCGCCAGTTCCCAACAGGGGTAAAACCAACGAACCGGCCTTTGTTGCTCATACAGCGGCCTGTGTGGCGGATTTGAAACAGGTGCCCGCGCAGGAACTGGCTGATAAAACGACGGAAAATTTCTTTAAACTCTTTGATAAAATTCAGCGGGAAGACTGATGAAAGTAACGATATTAGGATGTGGAACCTCCGGTGGTGTGCCCCGGATCGGTAATGAATGGGGCGCCTGTGATCCCAATGAGCCAAAAAACCGCCGTCGCAGATGCAGTATCCTGGTAGAGGATCAGGGCAGTAAAGTTCTGATAGATACGTCACCGGATATCCGGGAGCAGCTTCTGGATGCTGAAGTTACGGAACTTGACGGTGTTGTCTGGACCCACGAGCATGCGGATCAGTGTCACGGTATTGATGAATTGCGGGTGTTGGCTATCCGAAGCCGTGAGCGTGTCAATGTCTGGGGCAATAAAGTGACCCTGGACATGCTAATGAAACGCTTTGACTATTGCTTCAGGCAACTGGATGGCAGTCCTTATCCGGCGATCCTGAAAGAGCATTTTATTGAAGGTCCTTTCAGTGTCGGGAATATTGATTTTATACCGTTCGATCAGGATCATGGCAGTGTCATAAGCCTCGGTTTCCGAATGGGGAAGATCGGCTATTCCAATGATCTGGTAAATCTGGATGATCACGGGTTCGACATCCTGGAAGGGGTGGATACCTGGATTGTGGATGCCATGCGCTATACGCCGCATCCGACCCATGTGAATGTGGAAACAGCTTTGAAATGGATTGAGAGGCTAAAGCCAAGGCGGGCTATTCTCACCAATATGCATGTGGATCTGGATTATGAAACCCTTCGCCGGGAATTGCCTGACAATGTTGAACCTGCTTATGATGGAATGGAAATAATTGTCTGATATTATGAATGATTTCATAATCAGAAAAGCTAGAGAAAATGATATCCTGTCAATTGTTCAACTATTGGCGGATGATCAGCTTGGCTCAGTCCGGGAAGATACGGCAGAGCCACTGGCTCTTGTTTATCGGGATGCCTTTGCCCGGATGGAGCGACAGGACGGCAACGACTATTATGTGGTTGATAAAGGCGGCGACATTATCGGCTGTATGCAGCTCACATTGATCTCAGGGATTTCTCGCAAGGGAATGACACGCTGTCAGATTGAAGGGGTGCGTATCTCCAAAACAGTGCGATCAGGCGGTCTTGGCCGCAAGATGATGCAATATGCCATAGACCATGCCAAAAGCACCGGGTGCGGTCTGGTACAGCTTACGACAGATAACAGCCGTGAAGAGGCTCATCGTTTTTACGAAAGTCTTGGTTTTGTCGCTTCTCATACCGGAATGAAACTTGACCTTTTAACGATCTGATAAATAATAATTTTATTTCAGAAAATTTAGTTATATCCGGACATTGATTGTCGTCATTTTTCCTGTTCTGTCCTCGGTAAAATGCATGGAAACACTCTTTGCCTCCTCGGATGACATTCTGCGGAACAGACTGTCACTTTTATTTCCTGGCTCATCGGCAACATAAAACTGGGTTGTCAGCAACTCTTTTTCACGCTCAAAAACCTTTACATGAATATGCGGCGTTCTCCCCGGATATCGCCCGGGTTCAATCGTCCTGAAGCTATAATGGCCGTCACCATCGGTTATATCATATCCAAAACCCTGAAAGCCTGTATCGTAATTGACATCACGGTTGTCGCCCGGATGAAGGTATTTACCGTTCACATCACATTGCCAGATTTCAATCCTCAAGCCGGGGAGGGGTGTTCCATTCCGGTCGGTGATCTGCCCGTTGAGCAGGATGACCCTGCCGCCTGCCTCCTTCACCAGGCCTTCGATTTTAACCAGATCATTATCCACGTCTTGTCTCCTCATTGAAGAGGTTGGGTAAAAAGGGCCTTCTGTTGCTGATGGTGTTACGGTGGCCGCTTTTGCTTCACGCCCCAAAAGGGTCAAGATGAATAATGAAGATAAGCCGCTCAAAAAGCCGCGACGATTGGCATTTGGTGCTTTCATGGCAGACGTCCTCCGACGATAGAGATACTGCGGTTCTGTGCCTTAGGGGATCTTCTGGACCGCCATTGCTATATAAGACTATCCTTTAGGGATACCAACTTATTCAGGACTTTCTGTTTTCCCTGTGATCTATCAAATTCTGCAAGATATCATCCGTGCCGTCGCCCGGTAAAACGGTGACATCCCTGGGTGTAAGGGGACGTCCGTCATCGGCCAGAACCCTGACGGGACGGACCGGGCGTCCTTCTTTGCGGTCAACAAGCCTGATCCGCTCTCCCTCTGTGGAGGGTGCGTATTTCTCTCCCCAGTCGAGCATGGCGATAAGAATAGGGTAAATGTCGAGCCCCTTTTCTGTCAGTCGATATTCGATCGATCTGCCGTCTTTTTTATTTTTTTCTTTTCTTAGAATATTATTGTTTGTCAATTTCTTAAGTCGTGCACTTAAGATTGTAGGCGAGATTGAAAGCTGTTTCTGAAAGTCCTCAAAGCGACGAACGCCGTGAAAAGCGTTCCGCAGGATCATCAGGGTCCAATGTTCTCCAATTTGATCCAGGGCCTGGGCAATACTGCAATTGAGACCCTGAAAATCCCGTTTACTCATGGGCTTCCTCTTAAAATACTACTGAAAAAGTAGCTATTTTAAAATAAGAAAGCAAATGTGATTTGTATACCATATATATATGATATATGCAGGCCTGCTATGTTAAATCTGCAGTACTAACGCGTTGGTTAAATCCTATTTTCCTCTGAGATGTTGAGAAAGCTCTGACACCTATAATCCTGTTGAGGGAAAATCGTGAAGTCTATCGTTTCTATCATTCTGATACTTTTCTGCATGCCCGTCATGGCCCAGACTGTCTTCACGGTCAGGGGACCTGAATATCCCGCGGATAAAAGAGGAGAGTATGATTATGCCGTTATGGATCTGGCGCTTCGTAAAACAGTATCCGAATACGGTCCTTACGAGTTGCGCAAAACGCCACCCGGTGAGAATTTCAAGCGGGCTTTGCAAAATGCTAAAAACGGCGTTTACAAGAATTTCTTTATCCGGGCGCTTGCAACACGCGGATTGGGAGAGGTCATGCAGGTTGTCCCGTTTCCGGTAGAACGCGGAATTCTGGGATACCGGGTTGCGTTCATTGCAGGGGCAAAGCAAAAAGAGCTTAGCGAGGTGACGCGGTTTTCCGATTTAACAAAATACTCCGTTGTTCAGGGAATTGGCTGGATCGATTCCAAAATTCTGAATGAAAACGGTTTTACCATTCGTACGGGTCCATCCTTCAACAGTATGTTTTCCATGATTACCGAGGACCGGGCGGATCTGTTTCTGCGCGGTGTTAATGAGGTTTTGAACGAATGGAATTCCTATAGTCACCAACAAGGCCTGTCGATTGAGAAGACATTTGCTATTCATTATCCTTTTCCACGCTTTTTCCATACGGCAAAGGGTAACAGCGAAGCGGCAGACCGGGTCTATAAGGGGCTAAAGGCGGCTTATGAAGATGGATCTTTTTTAAAAATCTGGAAACAGTATTTTGAAAAGAGTATCCGGTTTGCGAAATTGTCCGAGAGAAGGATATTCAGCATTCCGAACCCGCTTATCAGCGTGCAGGACAAAACATACGAAAAATATAACTTTCACCCTGATGAGATGTTGTCTGATGTCTATGTAACAGAATAGCGTTTGTTAGAGCTTGCGTCCGTTCTCCATATTACTACAATAACAGTAGCTATATGGAGGCCATAATGAAAACAAAAATCACTGAATTATTTGGTATTGAACATCCGATTATCCAGGGGGGCATGCATTATGTCGGTTTTGCGGAACTGGCAGCCGCTGTTTCCAATGCCGGCGGACTTGGTATTATTACCGGGCTGACCCAAAAAACACCGGCGGATCTGGCAAATGAAATTGCTCGTTGTAAGGATATGACGGACAAGCCGTTCGGTGTAAACCTGACATTTCTTCCCGGTTTTGCTGCACCGCCCTATCCGGAATATATCGAAGCCATCGTTAAAGGCGGTGTGACTATTGTTGAAACTGCCGGTCGCAGCCCTGAAGCTTACATGCCGGCCCTGAAAGATGCCGGGATTAAAGTCATTCATAAATGCACCTCTGTGAGGCATTCCTTGAAGGCGGAAAAAATTGGTTGTGATGCCGTAAGTGTCGACGGCTTCGAATGCGGCGGACATCCGGGTGAAGACGATATTCCGAACATGATCTTGCTTCCAAGGGCGGCAGAAGAGCTTTCTATTCCGTTTGTCGCTTCGGGCGGCATGGGAAATGCCCAGCAACTGGTTGCGGCCTTGGCTCTCGGGGCGGATGGCATTAATATGGGAACCCGTTTCATTGCCACCAAAGAAGCACCCGTCCACCAGAATGTGAAGGACGCCCTTCTTGAAGCGACAGAGCTTGATACACGGCTGATCATGCGGCCGCTTCGGAATACCGAACGGGTACTGGCCAACCCGGCTGTTGAGAAAATCGTCGAGATCGAAAGAGAGAAGGGCGGCAGCCTGGGCATTGATGATATCAAGGATCTTGTCGGCGGCGTTTATCCAAAAGTTATGATGGACGGTGATATGGATGCCGGTGCCTGGAGCTGTGGTATGGTTGCCGGCCTCATCCACGATGTTCCAAGCTGTAAAGATCTGATCGACGGTATGATGAAAGAAGCTGAAGGCATCATCCAGGGGCGGCTTAAAAACCTGGTTGCCTGATGAAAAACGGGGAGGTGCCGAAACAAGCACCTCCCCGTCGCCAGTCAGCGCATTGCTGCGCTGGGGAAAACATACCGAATACATACCCCTCTTCAGATTAGTTTCCTGCCTGAGAGGATACGTGTATCCCACTCGTTATCCTAGGACCGCGTCTCATGATGTCCGGACCGTTTGCGAATGGTCCTTTAAATTCGGCATAACCGCCGATAGGGTGATGCAAAAAGGATAGCCAGACGTATGAATTTGAAAAACCAACGCAAATTTACCTTTCGTATGTGCAAACGTTTTGTAAGTGTTGTTGCATTGGTTATGATCATTGCCGGCTGCAGAACCACTGATTTGCCTTATCAAACGGCCGTGCTTGAAGATGTTTCTCCAGACATATCTTTGCAGGAACTGCTGAGTGATCCACAACAATTCCCGTTTGAAAGGAAGAAAGCTGACTATAGTGTGGGCATTACAAATCAAGCCGTCTGGATAAAATTTGAAGCTATTCCTGACGATGGAAAAAAATACTTCCTGTCCTTTCAGGAAACCCCAAAAAACCTCACTCTCTTTTACTTCAGGGAAGGAGAGGGATGGATCGCCGAAGAAGCAGGGCGCTCGGTTCCAATTAGTGAGCGAGAAGTCCTCTCTCATGTCGGTGCTTTCAGGGTCGATAACAAAATTTCTGATAAGTCAGCTTTTTATGTCCGTCAACAAAGCGCCAGCTACCTTGTTCTTTCGCACAGGATCCAATCCGAAACCGAGTATGTTTTTTACACCAATATAGAAAATATCCTCTGGGGATGTGTTATCGGTATATCCATCTTTACATCCTTCTTCAGCTTATCCGTTGGACTGGCCACCAAACGATCCATGTACGTTTATTTCGCTTTATTTTGCTCGGGAATAACCGTGTGGAATTTATTGATACTCGGATATGCTTACTATTTGATACCGGCCCTGCATGATTACAGCTTTTTAACGATCGCCATTTATTTCAGTATCACTCTCATTGGCGCTTCATTTGTATATTTTACCCGGGAATTCGTTGAGTTTCAGCGCGTTTCTCCGGCATTCGATCGGTTGTTTAGACAGCTTCCCCTGCTTTTCCTTCTGAGTTTCTTGATAAAAGCAGTATCTATCGACATGGCATGGAGCGCATCCCTCACGGCCTTTGTGATTTTTCTAACCGGTTGTTTTGCAGCTTATGGTATTGCAATCGCGATCATCAAGAAAAGCCACGCTGCAATACCCTTAATCCTGGCTTGTATACCGGGCGTTATGATTGCGCTGCTTTCCATCTCAACCATCGATATTGCGCCTGTTAACTGGATATCCAATAACACGGTCCCACTTGGCGGAACATTCTCTATCCTTGCTTTTGCCACGGCTCTCGCCGGTAAGATGCGGGTCCTTCAGAAACAGAGGGATGAGCTGCAAAAACAGAAATATCAGCATGTTCAAAAAGTCTCGGAGAAACTGCGCGAGCTGGATCGGATGAAAGATGTCTTTTTTGCTAAAACATCCCATGAATTGAGAACTCCTCTTCATGGTATTATCGGACTTTCAGAAGGTATTCTCAGGCAAGGCGTGGAGAAGCCTGTTGCCGGTTCCTTGAATACCATCATTAAATGCGGAAAACATCTTGTCAGTCTGGTGAATGATATTCTGGATATGGCAAAACTGGAGCACGGAACCATCAGTGTTCATCCTGAGCCGGTTGTCTTGCAATCTGTCATAAATTCAACACTTGATGTCGTCTCGCCTCTCTATGGAGACCGGCCTGTCAAACTCCTTCGAGAGTTTGGAGATAACAGTCCCATTGTCCTTTGCGATGAAGCTCGCATCAGTCAAGTTTTATATAATCTGCTGGGGAATGCGCTTAAATTCACGAATTCCGGCTCCGTGAAGATCTCTGTTGTAACCATCAGTGCAGAGGAGGTCGAGGTCATCATATCTGATACCGGACCTGGTATTTCAGAGGAGGATATGGAACGCATTTTCCTACCGTTTGAACAACGGATTACGGCACCTATCGATCTAAGTGTTGGAACCGGATTGGGACTTTATTTGACGAAACAACTGCTGGAGCTGCAAAATAGTTCTCTAAAGGTTGAAAGCAAGATCGGGGAGGGGAGTCATTTCAGTTTCCGTTTGCCGGTCGTCAATCAATCAGAGGCATTTGCTGATCAATATCAGATATCATCCGGCTTTACCGGCGAGTCATTGTCAATAATGACCAGACATCAAACCACCTCTTATCCTAACCGGGGTGAAGACATGTCTGACAGTACAAAGCTAAAAATCGCCATTGTTGATGATGACACCGTAAACAGAGACGTTGTTGCACAAATGCTGGATCCGCGGAAACATCAGGCCGTTACATTTGCATCCGGGTCCCTCTTTCTTCAGGCTCTTGAGAGCGGAGAGGTTTTTGACCTCATTCTGCTGGATATCATGATGCCAAATATGGATGGCTATGAGGTTGCTGATAGCGTTCGTCAACGCTGGGGGGAAGAACAGATTCCCATTATCTTTCTGTCCGCCAAGGGGCAAGTGGACGATATTCGCAGTGCTTTTGAATCAGGAGGGAGTGATTACCTCGTTAAACCGTTTGGAACAGATGAGCTTCTTATTCGGATGGAGCACCAAATTCGGATCAAGTCGTCTTCTTCACTCTTCCGGGGATTATTTTTATTATCAAGTCAAATCCAGCGCACCAAGACGGTGGATAAAATAGCACAGATCCTGGCAGAACATCTCAATGAGACTTTTGACTATGAAGGCGTTCTAGCCATCAGTGAAGAAGAGATCCTCTCAACACACAAGGATAACAATCGTTCATATTTTCCTTTGGAGGCGTCAGATGAAAAGCGCCTTATTTCATTTATCAATAATCTGGAAGTGTCGACCTTCCTTGATGGAGAAACTCATCCTGATTTTAGTGCGTTTTCGGATCAGATTTCTAACCTTGGCAATGATGCGAAATTGCTATACTGGAAGAGCAGCCCCTCGCTCGCAATTTTACTGCTAGGTCGTAATATCCGTTATAATGATACTGTTCAGAATAGTTATCTGAAGAGCCTTCACGACCAAATCGACGATTTCTTCTCTGTGCGCCGAGACATTGTAACGGATGAAACACTGCATCAAAGCATTAGCGCCGTAGAACCATATTTAGATAGGTTATTGTTTATCCAATCTGATCCGCCATATTCGCGGCTGTATTTTTCTTCTGGTCGGGACAAACTGCAGGAAGTCAGGACGTCTTTATCCCTGTTAAACACATATTACGGGGAAACTGTATTAACTCGTATTCATAGAAGTTATCTCATAAACCCTACCCGGGTTATTGGCATTCGAAGATTGGAGAGAGATCATCACGTTCTGCTAAGGGATGAGGATGGGCAGGATATAACCTTGCCGATTTCGCGATCCAGATTGAAGCCCCTTAAGCGCCTATTTCCGGAATGGTTCAACGAAATGCTTTGAAAGGCAGCCAGAGCTAAAAGACGGAACGACCCAGCTATGAGCCGTTCCGTCGCCAGTCGGCACATTTCTGTGCCGGGGAACTGTTATTTCCGTGTCTTAAGCAAACAAATAGCATTACGGATTTTTTGGACCAATTCCCGTTTGTGAACGGTTGATTTGTTTTTATGGTGCTTTGGTGGTTTTATCGATCCCAGGCATTGGAATTTGGTCGTTACTGATCGTGTCCCGCACAACCAATTCCAACTCTGAGCGTATATTGAGTAATGTTAATTAACAATGTCGCGATTTTCCGATCTGTTTATTCCCTGTCGCTTTTTCTTTTGGACCAGTTTGATGAAATTGTTTAAACCAAATATAGATCACATTCCCGCATATCTCTCGGCTCTGCGAAAAGGTTGGTCGCCTGATAACTTGCGATCCGAGGCCGCTCAAGAGCAGATCACCAGTATCGAAAGTGATGCCGCATTATTTGTTTCGAACCTTGATGACCCGATGGCGAAGGCTGGGCCGGTTATATTGCCGGACGGCTCAAAAGTGCCGCGCCTGCCAAATATTCGCCGTTGGATATGGGATGGCGAGTTTTGCGGCCATATCGGATTGCGTTGGAAGCCAGGAACAGAGGAACTGCCCTTAACATGTCCCGGTCACATTGGATACGCTGTCGTACCCTGGCGACAGGGAGAGGGATTGGCTTCTGCCGCGTTGATTGCAATTCTTCCGGAGGCGAGGGCGGTTGGGTTGAAGCATGTTCAAATTACCACTAACCCGGATAATCCGGCATCTGTGAGGGTCATCGAAAAAGCGGGTGGCCAGTTGATGAGAACTTATATAGCCGACGCGGCTCTTGGGGGGCGTGAGACGCTGGAATTCAGGATTTTGATAGAAGACAGGGCATAAAATCCGCAACACTTCAGCCAGGTCGGCCTGCCTTGACACTTTCCTGTTATTTTACGGACCGTACATCCTGTTCCAAAATATATTTGGCGGTAAGAGCCGGATCCTGCATTGGAATAAAATGCGTTAGATGTTTGAGCCAGACGTCTTTTCCCTGGGGAAACTGATTTGCCAGTTGATCCCATGTGGGGGATGCTGAGAAATCGATTTTGTGTTTTGCCTCAGGGTCCCGACCTCTCGCTCTCAAGACCGTAACCGGTTGTTTGATCTCATGTAATTGATCCAGCGGATTGATGCTGTGATGTCCCATATAAACCGATGCCTCCACATCCGGTGCGCAGGCGAGGGAGACAGACCGATCTTCTGTATTTTCCCGCACACCATAAAGACAATAGTTGGTCAGGACATCGGGATCCCATTCCGAATAGGGTTGTTTTTTTGAGAAAATTTCCCGCATGGCTTCCCAGTCCTGGAAATGGTTGCGGCGACGGGCGATAGGGTTATCCTTCGGATGCCCTTCCTCGAACTCGGTCCGGATCTTGTATCGCTCAGGGCTGAAAATCACCGGATCAATGAGAATAAGGCGCTTAAATCGATCCGGTTGGTCGAGGGCGGCCTGTGTAAGGACATGTCCTCCCATCGAATGGCCAACCCCTATCATATCTTTGAGATCCAGTGCCCTGATAAAGGCGGTGGCGTCATTTCCCATAATCCTCCAGTCGAGAAGGTAATCATCGGAACGGCTGAGGCCGTGCCCCCGTTGGTCCAGTGCGATGACGTGAAAACCGTCTCCAAAGGCGGCTATGGTTTTATCCCAGATGCGGGCATTCATACCGGTTGCATGGATCAGGAAGATTGTCGGACGGTCCGGTTCACCCCATTCATAGTAGGAAAAACAGATATCATTCAGGGCAAGGAATTTATGTGAAGGCTGCACGATCTTGTTCTTTTTATAATACTAATACTGCATGGCAGTTTAGGAAGAGCAGGTCGGCAGTTCAACAAAAAGCATATCCGTATTGAAAATCACTAATGAGCGTTTTAGTGTTTTTTGCGATTGCGAAACTTGAAGCGGCTTCTTACAGTCTGAGCAAATGCAATAACAAACAAAAACAGAGTAGATTATGCCTGACCTTTTTGATCCCCTTTCTTTCTCACATGGACCGGATATGAAAAACCGGTTCATGTTGGCTCCGCTTACCAATCAGCAGAGCCACCCTGATGGTGTCTTGTCCGACGACGAATTTAACTGGCTGACAAAACGTGCCAAAGGTGGTTTTGGTCTTACCATGACTTGTGCCGCTCATGTTCAGCGAAACGGGCAGGGGTTTCCCGGACAGCTCGGTGTTTTCTCCGATGATCATCTGGAGGGACTGACCAGGCTTGCAGAGGCCATCAAAGCGGAAAACAGTATTGCCATCCTGCAGCTTCATCATGGCGGCATGCGGGCTCCTGCCGACTTGATAGGGGAAATGCCTGTCTGTGCCTCGGACAATGAGAAATATGGTGCCCGCGGCCTCTCCACGGAAGAGACGGAACAGCTTATTGAAGATTTCATCGATGCTGCCGTCCGATCCGAAAAAGCCGGTTTTGACGGCGTTGAAGTCCATGGCGCGCACGGATATCTTTTGGCTCAATATCTCAGTCCGACGCTTAATCAACGGACAGATCAGTATGGCGGTTGCCTGGAAAATCGGGCGCGTCCCATTTTCGATATCATTAAGGGGATCCGGGAAAGATGCAGAGCAGACTTCAATGTGAGTGTCCGTCTCTCGCCGGAACGTTTTGATATGAAACTCGGTGAAATCATTGAGGTCGCCAGACGGCTCCTTAAAGAAGGGGAGATCGATTTTCTGGATATGTCGCTTTGGGATGTGAAGAAAGAGCCCGTTGAAGAAGAATTCCAGGGAAAAACACTGATGTCTTATTTCACGGAACTTGATCGCGGTGCCGTTAAACTCGGTGTGGCCGGAAAAATTACGACAGCCGAGACGGCACACTATTGTATGGATGCCGGAGTTGATTTTGTCATGATCGGCCGCGGCGCCATTCTGCATCATGATTTTCCAAAAAAAGTGGCGGCGGATAGTGGCTTTACATCAGCAAGCCTGCCCATCAGCCCGGATCATCTGAGGCAGGAAGGGTTGGGTGAGACCTTTATCCGGTATCTGTCGGAATGGCCCGGCTTTGTCCTGGAATAGGAGAGGGGCCTCCGGGCCCCTTATGATGTTACCGGCTAAACCCGATATATAATCCGCTGACCACCAAGCCGATACCGGCCATCAGTGAGAAGGTAATCGGTTCGGATAAAAAAACGCCTCCCAAAACAGCACTGCTGATCGGCCCGAGGGACAGGAACATGGTCACACGGGTCGGCGGCATATATTTAAGGGCCCACAGCCAGGCGAAATAACCGACGCCGCTTGATATCCCGATAAACAGAACGGCATACCATCCGTCAGGCCGGATATCCGTGATCGTCAGAAACTCTCCCTGAAATCCGGAATACAGACCGAGGGCCAACACAGATGCAGCCATCGCCAGCAGACTGATATTTTGTGCTGGATATCGCTCCAGAAAGGGTCGGTAAAAGATACTGCATAAGGCACCGATAAAGGCACTGAGGACAACAGAAATAACGGCCGTCAGGTGGATACCGTTCTCACCACCTTTCACCAAATCAGGCAATAAGGTTGCAGCTACTCCGATGATGGTCAGCAGGACAGCGGATACTTTACGAAGCGTGATGTCCTCTTTCCCGAATAAGAAGGCAAGAACCAGCGTTTGCAGGGGAAAAGTCGAGAAAATGAGCGCCACTTGAGCCGAGGGCATATATTGGATAGCATAATTGAGCAATGCCACCAGAATACCGAACTGTAAAATTCCCAATATGCCGATCGGCAGAATGTCCCTTATTCGAAAACCCTGCCGCGACAGGATGAGGAAGGCTGGTAAAAGACAAAGAAAGCCAATGGCATAGCGCAGCAAGGCAAGGACAGAAGGGCTTGTCTGGTCAATAACATACCGGGAGGCCACCAATGCGGCGCCAACCTGGATGCCGGTCAGGATCGCCGCCAGGACGGGCAGGGGACGTAAGGACGTAACCGTCATTAAAGAGCCCGTTTCCAATACTGTCCCACCAGATCCTTTCCAAAGCTGTGATGGGGTTCTTCCTCAATCAATGTAAATTCGAGTTTTTTGTATATATTGATGGCTGCCGTCAGGTTTTTATTCGTCCACAGGGACATCTGGGAATAGCCGAACCGCCGGGCGGAATTCATGCATTCCTCTACCAGTCGCAAGCCAATGCCATACCCTCTTGCGGCAGGATCAACAATAACCAGCCTTAATTTAGCGGTTTCATGATCCTCGCGAACAATAACGGCCGAGCCCACATTTCGGCCATTTCGTTCAGCAATCCAGCAGCATTCGCAAGCAGCATCAAAATTTTTCAGGAAATCTGAAGCGATTTCTGCAACGAGTGCTTCAAAACTGTTATCCCACCCATATTCATGAGCATATAAGCGGCCATGGGCTTCTATGATCCAGCCCATATCACCTGGTCGGTGCGGTCTTAGAATAAAGGGTGATTTCTGATCATCGGAAGGAGAAAGCAAATCTTCGATGGCGTCCATGGCAGATATCAGCTCCTCCTGCTCACTAGGATCAAGCGGTTCAATAAGGTTTCCGAACAGGGTCATAGAGCGTTCGTTCAGGATATCTGCTTCCTGCTGCCCTTTTTTCGTCAGCAGAATAATCTGGCTACGCCGGTCTGTTTCGGACGTCTTGCGGCTGATATAATCCTGTTTTTCAAACTTCTTGAGAAGTCGGCTGAGATAAGCCGGGTCCAGATCCAGATCCGACGCCAATTCCCGGGCAGAGCTGCTGCGCCGGTTATTAAGCTCATACATCACCCGGGCCTCCGTCAGGGCGAAATTACTGTCCAGAAGCATTTCATTCAGAACGCCTGCTTTGCGGGTGTAAAAACGGGAAAAGGCCCGAACCCGCTCCACACGGTTGTTAAAAGAACCATTTTTCATAATGCGTGCCAACGTCATTAAATTTACTTGATTATAGTCAACTAAATATGGAAAACAACACTATATGGGAGGTGACAGGGAATGTCGGGATTGATACTGTGCCGGTTATGTTCGACTATTCCTTGTTTCGCAGGATGCTCTTTCTGCCAGCCGCATCCTGCACATATAGATCGCCCATAACCTGAGAGCCGACAAAGGTAGTATGACCTTTGAGCTGAGCCGAATTAAGACTTAAGCCCAGATATTACGATCCGTGTCGGCGAGACACAGTGAAACCTTGATGGCGACAAAACAGAACCGACCGCTAAAACCAAGCGAATGAACAAACATATTCTGAACGTCGCCGTTTTAATCGATCACAGCTTTCTTTTACGACCAGCAGTCCATCCTGATACCGACAAACCAATAGCGGTATGCATTTGATGATGTAACATAACGTTACACAGAGAGCCTTATCCTCCCGTTGTACGGCCTGATAGATATAAAGATGATTTTCCATAATATAAAGTGTGTGGCTCTTCGGGGTGCAGTGAGGGGCCCGCAACGCTTTCGTTTACGGGGGGTGCCAACTGTAAACCGAACATTACCAAAAGAATAACGGCGGAATTTCTGACAGCGTTACGGATACTCGAATAAATAGAAATGGCTTCGCCCTTGGAGCGCCAGATATTGAGGTCAAGAAGGGCGTCGGCGGGATCAACGTCAGCCAGTTTTGCAAGTTCAATCATAGTATCATCGGCAGGCCATGCGCGGCGTGTTTTCCATGAATTCACAGCGGAGCCTTTAAGGCCAAGTTTCTCGGATAATTTCCGATCTGATTTCAGAGCGTTTTTGGCCTTAGCAGTTTCTATATACTGGTCAATATTCATGGTTCTCTCTCCATTTTTTTGGATGATGCCATCAGACAAAAGTCATTGACAAGCAAAGTTGTCTGATTTTGTATGATGGTATCAGACATATGGCAATTTGAGTTACAGGGAATGAACCAATTATCATCCTTATTTTGGCTAGATGAAGACGGCTTTGTGACCATTTCACAGCGGCTGTCGTTGGCGGCGAGGGATCGGACGAGCGGCAACTTTGACCATCAATCGGTGATGGATGTTCTTTACGACCTTGAGGGTGGAGACATCGCCTATGAGTATGAAATCGCCGCCACTGAAATGGTTGACACCATCAATGCCTTGTCCCGCGCAGATGCGGAAGAGGCTTACAACAAACTGGATGCTGACACCATCCTGCACTTATACCCCCTGGGCCTCTCGCCTTCCGTCGATGCGATGGAGGTGAGGGGCCTTTTTTCTCTGCGCCCTCCGAAGTGGCGCTATCGGGCGGCGTTGCAGTCATGATGTGGCTTCTTATCACCTTCTTCGCCGGGCTGGGCATAGCTGCGGTGCTCTTGGCGATCTTTTTGGGCATTGCTCACATTTTTGAGCTTTGAGTTTTGCCCGGTCGTGGTTGTTGGAAGCTCCATAGGCCGGGATTTTGGGGAGGGGTCTTG
>DIYE01000241.1:2529-7189 GCA_002428885.1 Alphaproteobacteria bacterium UBA6062 | reverse complement strand
CCGGCATGCCGCCCGAGTTCCGTAAAGACACGATAACGGGCTTCTTCTTTCAGATCTTGAATGGCCTGCTCGAACACGTCGTCATAGTTCACCGTCATGCCTTCAATACCCTCTCTAGCTCTAATGTTTATTTTTATTAGAGTTTAATAATAAATGCTTTATAAAAATTGAATACGAATATCCGAGCCATTTGGCAAGGGACAAATAGTCGCATTTGTGCAGCTCTTACAGGAGGCGTTTCTAATGTGCCATTAGGACCGGCAGTTCACATTTCTCCAGAACCTCGCCGGTTACTGCGCCAAAGAAAAGACGGCGCAGGCGGCTTCGGGTATAAGCCCCCATCACCAGTATGTCTGCACCACACTGCCCGGCTTGAGACATCAGCAGATCTGCAGTGGTGCGCCCACTGCTCCCTCGAATTTCGCAGGAACTTGCCTCAATGCCGTGCCGTTTAAGGTAGCGGATGGCTTCTTCCGGATGCAGTTCGTCATCCAAATCATCCATGGCACAGATGAGAGTGACTTTCTCAGCCGCTTTCAAAATAGGCAGGGAATGGGTGATCGCCCGGCTGGATTCAACGGACCCGTTCCAGATAACGGCGGCGTTCTTTCCGAAACTGTCCTGCAGGGGCGAATCAACCACAAGGACCGGTCTTCCGGTTTCCAGAAGGGCCGCGTTGATGACCATGTCGTTGCCACTGTTATCTTCGCTGGCTTTTTTGCAAACCACGATCAGGTCAAACATGCGACCGAAGTTCAGCAAAACCTCCTCGCGATTTCCCTCACGCTCCACAAAGGCGGCCGTAACGTCTTCTTCCTCATCTTGTGCAGGAGTGCTCGTTTTTATGGATAGTTCCCGGCAGGTCTCGTCAAACAGGGTGCGCGCTGTCTGTTGTCGTTTCTGTCCGTCTTTTTCCGCCATATCAATGACACTTTCGATCATGGCGGACGTCATGCCTTCGCCAACAAAGGCAGCCGCTGAGCGGGGATCCAGCCTGACATGCAGGGCATCCACGTGAGCTCCTAATCGGCGGGCCAGCGTCAACGCGCTTCGAAGCGCTGTTTGGTCGCAGGCTTCATCTGAACCAATAAGAGGAACAAGGACAGTTTTTACGGACATACACACCTCACCTGCTGATCGTTCTTTTATATAATATAGCGTAGGCTCAAGAAGAATTCCAAAGTAGTTTTAAAGTCTGTTTCAATGTTTCATCTTGAGTGCCGTTACCATCAATTATGTGCCAGCGTTCGTTTTTCTTATGACTTTTTGTCAATTGCTGCTCGAGCACTGAAACTGTCGCATCAGATGCATCCTTTGTTCGGCTTTCGATACGGCTCGCCATAATATCTTTTGAAACATCGAGCCAAATTCCTTGAAAGGAAACACCTGCTGTTTGTGCAATCTGCTCAATGGTAGCCTGATCCTGTGGTCGATCCAGAACGGCATCCATGATAACTGAGTGACCGGCTTGCAAAATAGTAAGGGCGGATTGTTCAATGAGGCGATAGGTTTTGTCTGACATTGCTGGCGCGTAAGCGCTTTGGGGCATGGGCGTATAGTCGTCCCAGCCAATCAGCCGTCGTCGGATCTCATCACTCCGAAGCCGAATAGCTCCTGGAGCCGGAGTAATATGAGACGCCAATTGTCCAGCCAGTGTGGATTTGCCGCTACCGGAAAAGCCGCCGATGGCGATGAGCCGGGGAGAGGAAGAGGATAGATAGAATCGGGCTGATGTGAAGAGCTTGCGGGTTTTGCTCTTAAACCGTCTTTTATCCTCCGGGAGGACCGATTGAAAGTAACGGTTAGCTGCTACATGAGTTCGGATGCCGGCCCGCATGGAAAGAAAAAAAGGCAGAAATCTCAGAGCTTTAAGCGTTTCAGGCTTTTCTATCCAGCCCATCTTCAGCAGATAGCGGTTCAGGATCCGACCAGCCTCATTCCTGAAGCCGCGCTCCCATAAATCCATCAGGAGGAACGCCAGGTCGTAAAGAACATCGCCAATCACAAAATCATCCTGATATTCAATGGCGTCAAACAGGACAGGGCCGTCTTCCAGGAGGCAGATATTCTGAAGATGCAGATCACCATGACCGCGGCGGATCCAGCCATGCAGGCGTCTTCCCTCCAGCAGGGAAGAGAGGGAATTAGCTATCTTATGGAGACTGTCCCGAAAGCTCCGAACCTCCTCAAGGTCCAGAAGCTCAGGGCAGAAGTCATCCATCTGGATGAAATTCTGATCAATAACAGAACTGAACAGGGGGATCTGTGAAACATCCTTAACCACATCAGCGGTCCGGTGATAGGAGGTGATTTTATCGGCCAACTGATCCAGAAGCTCATCGGACAATCCCGCTTTCGCTGCCAGCTGATCGAGCTGTGCGTCCGGATTGAAGCGTTGCATACGAACCAGATAGTCTACGGCAATGCCTTCACCGATCAGATTGAAGGTTCCGTTTTCAGTGTGTGAAACAGTCAGGAGTGTGTCATAGAGGTCAGGGGCGCCCCTTCTATTGAATGAAAGTTCCCGTTCGCAAAAGAAACGCCGCTTTTTCGGGCTGCTGAAATCCATATGGTCAAAGAGGACCGGTTTTTTGAGTTTAAGCGCTTTGCCGGGACCCAACAGAACAGTCGCACCGTGGGTTTCGACGAGATCAATGTTCTGTGCATCCCTGGCTTCGTCATCCCATAAGAAAGCGTGATCGGTCAGGAAGCGGATAATTTCCGACTGCAGGACCTGCTGGCGTTTTAGATCACCTGTCATGGAAAAATATCAGCTTTCAATTTTAGGGTAGGGATCCTGATGGATGATAGCTTCAGCGTTCGGATAGAGTTCGAGGATACTCTGTTCCACAAGCCACGAAATATGATGTACTTCCATGAGAGTCAGTTCTGCGGGTAGATCAATATGCATCTGAATAAAGATATTTTGACCTGATCGCCGTGTTCTTAAATCATGAATGCCGATGACATGACGCTGGGCTAACACCAGAGATGCTATTTTTTCTCTTTCTTCATCAGGCAGTTCTTCATCCATCAGGTCAGCGAAGGCGGCGCGGATGATAGACCACGCAGTATAGGTGATGTAGGCGGCTATTCCGATGGCAAAAAGGGCATCTGCATAGATCCAGCCAATTTGTGTCACAAGAAGCAAGGCGACAATAACACCGATATTGACGAGGATATCGGCGGCATATTGTAATGAATCCGCAGATATGGCAACTGACAGCGTTCGGCGGATTACATAGCGTTGAAACACGACAAGGCATAGCGTCAGTATGATGGAAGCAATCATAACCATGATGCCGATTTGACTGGCACTCACGGGTTCCGGGTTGAACAGCCTTTCAAAGGCGTGAAGCATGAGAAACATCGCTGAACCAACAATAAAAGCTGATTGCAGCAAGGCAGCCAGAGCTTCTGCTTTGCCATGGCCGAAACGATGATCGTCATCAGCAGGAATGAGCGCTTGCCGGACAGCGAGCAAATTTACGATTGAAGCAGCCAGGTCGAGGATAGAATCGACCAGAGTTGACAGCATGGCTACGGAATCCGTTGCCAGATAGGCCCATGTTTTTAGGGTAATGAGTGTAAGTGCAAGGCCGACAGCAGCATATGTCGCTGCTCTCATCAGACGCTGATTGGTTTGACTGACAGACTGTTTAACCAATTCTGGAGCAGACATTATCGGTTCCTTATGGATACAGAACAGCTTTCATCCAGCCTTCGTCAGTCTTCGTATACTGGCGGCGTTCATGCAGGCGGAAAGGTTTGTCTTTCCAGAATTCGATCTGCCAGGGTTTAATTCTGAAGCCTGACCAGTGCGGAGGACGCGGCACATCCCCAACAGCATATTTTGCACCATATTTAGCAACCGCAGCTTCCAGGGAGAAACGACCCTCCATGGGGCGGGACTGCTGGCTCGCCCAGGCACCGATCCGACTGTCCCGCGCACGGCTGGAAAAGTAAGCATCTGCTTCGGCATCGGTAACCGTTTCCACATCACCGCGAACGCGAACAACCCGTCTCAGACTCTTCCAGTGAAAACACAGGGCGGCCTTTTGGGTAGCAAGAAGTTCCCCGCCTTTGGCACTTTCAAAATTGGTGTAGAAAACAAATCCGTCTTCATTGACGTCTTTCAACAGAACCATGCGGACATTGGGCAAGCCGTCTTCGTCGACGGTCGCCAGGGACATGGCTGTTGCATCATTCTGTTCTTTCTCTTCCGCTTCCGCAAGCCAGGTGTTGAATTCCGTAATCAGGTCGGACAGATTGATACCGCTCATGTCTTTTTACTCGCTCTTAAACTGTCATCATGAGGTCAGGCAGTGAGCCTGCGGGACTATGCATGTACAGCGTAATCTAGTCGCTGTTAGGGCGTCTGTCGACCCGCTGTCTTATTCCCGCCATAAAACTGTGAACATTAGAGGCGTTTTTGGATGAAACCATTTGGTTTATCCCTATATGAAAGAATAGAATACTGCATGAAACAATGTGGCAAAGCAGGAAGGAAAAGAGAGATGGCACTCGGTAAGACACTTATGGCCGGATCCATGGCTGTCATGCTGGTTTTGACTGGTTGCTCTTCAATTCAGGATAACCCAAAACAAGCAGGAGGCGCTGTTCTCGGTGGTGTCGGTGGTGCCTTGCTTGGATCATTATT
>DIYE01000241.1:0-2459 GCA_002428885.1 Alphaproteobacteria bacterium UBA6062 | reverse complement strand
CCTTGCTTGGATCATTATTCGGCGGAGGATCAGGGCGGTTGGTTGCAATCGCGGCCGGTACCCTGATTGGCGCGATGATCGGAAGTGAAGTAGGTAAATCCCTCGACAAGGCTGACCGGGCAGCGATCGACCGGGCGGAACGGCGCGCGACGACGGCGCCGATGAACGAAACGATCAGCTGGAACAACCCGGATAGTGGAAACAGAGGTTCCATTACGCCTGTCCGTGAAGGCCAGGACGTAAAAGGCCGCTACTGCCGGGAATTCCGGCAAACCATCGAAGTTAATGGTAAGCTCGAAGAGGGATATGGAACGGCGTGCCGTCAGGCAGACGGTACCTGGCAGATCATGACCTAGGGTCAGGACCCCAAGGGTTCTGCATCAATAGGTCTGTATTTTTGCCTCAAACTCCAATAAAAAGGAGCCTAAAACGTAAATTGCGTGTAGATTGAGTTGATGCGGAAACTTAATAAATTGCTGACTGGCACGGCAATGGCAGCGGTGCTGTCTTTTGTCGTGCTGCCACCTGTTCAGGCCGGTTTTGATGAGGCTGTTCAGGCATACGAAGCCGGAGACTATAAAAAAGCCCATGATGAATGGCTGCCGCTTGCGGAGGCACGCGATCCTGCAGCCATGCGTAATCTTGGCCATCTTTACCGTCGAGGGCTTGGGGTCGAGATGAGCTTTGCAAAAGCTCTATCCTGGTACAAACAGGCCGCCGATATGGGATTTGATCGCGCACAGGCCAATGTGGCGACCATGTACCTGAAAGGCGAGGGAGTCGAGCAGGATTATAGTGAAGCCGCAAAATGGTTTACCAAGGCCGCCCGTAACGGCCATACCATTGCTCAGTATAATCTGGGCCTGATGTATGAGCATGGAAAAGGGGTCGCGAAAAGTAAAAGCAAGGCTCTTGCCTGGTACAATCTCGCTTCGAAAGCCGGTCATAAGCAGGCTTTGAACAAACTGTCTGTGCTGGTTGCCGGGAATCCGGACGTGAAAATTCAGTCACCGGACAAGACGGGCAGCGATAAGGTTGTTGCTGCAGATCCGGCTCCTGCAAAGCCGAAACCGGCCCCTCCAAAACCTGTAAAGAAACCGCAGACAGTTTCTTCCAAAGCAGACGTCAAGAAAGCTGAACAGAAACCTGTCCCGTCTTCCAGGCCGAAGGCATTGGCTCCTAAAGCTGTCGTCGCAGACAAGAAACCGAAAGCGGAAAAAGCGACACCTGCTGTTGCCATCTCTCCTAAAGCGCAAACGCCTGCAACTGAAACGGCACAGAAGAAATATGATCCTTTTGCCGGCAGTGCCAATAGACTTCCGACAAGCGGTGAAGCGACCGTTTTTTCTAAACCCAAACAACCATCAGCCGTGAAAAAGCCTGTTGAAACCGCAAAACAGCAGGTTGCACCCGTAAAAACGGCCGAAGAAAAACCGGCGAAGAAAGAGGAAAACAAAGGTTTCTTTGCAACACTGAAATCTCTTGTCGTAAGTGAGGAACCTGAAGCAAAAACGGTTGCGCCTCCCAAAACGTCAATCGGCACAACTGTTACCGGGGAGACGACTGCGACTAAGGCAGCGGCGCCAGAACCTTCGAAACCATCAGCGCCTTCACCGGCAACCAAAACTGCACCGAGGCCTGAACCAGCAATCCGCCCAGCGGCTATAGCAAAAGCAACACCGGCTCCCAAACCAGCGGCGCAGCCAGTAAAACAAAAATCCGCGCCCGCACCGGTGCAGGCAACCGGTAACGGACTTTCTCTTGGGGAACAGCTGGAAATGGCCAGTCTTGCCTATACTCTGGAAGAATATCAGCAGGCGTTAAGTGTCTGGGCACCCCTTGCTCAGAACGGTAATGCGGAAGCCCAGTATAATCTTGGTGTTATGTTTAATGAAGGGCATGCAGTACCGGTCGACCGGGTTCGCGCTTATTACTGGTGGAGTAAGGCCAGGGATGGCGGCAACCAAAAAGCGGCTCGGTCTCTTGCTGAGCTTGAAAAAACGCTTACATTCCTGGAGAAAAGACAGTTACAGCGTACAAATTGACGGAAAATCAGGACTTTTCCATCAATGATGAGCAGCATGTCAGATTAATCAGAAGAATTTGATCGGTTAAAAGTGTCTATGCAAGATCCTTATAGTGTTCTCGGCGTTTCAAAAAATGCGAGTCAGCAGGAAATTAAATCCGCCTATCGCAAGCTTGCGAAGAAACTGCATCCGGATGCCAACCCTGGGAACGACAAGGTGGCTGAACAGTTCAAAGCTGTTTCGGCTGCCTATAATATTGTCGGGGATGAAAAGACTCGAGGCCAGTTTGATCGGGGCGAGATAGATGCCAACGGCCAGCCCCGGGCGGCTTACGGCTTCGGTGGAGGTGCTGGTAGCGGCGGCGCCCGCCAGGCGGGATCCGACTTTTTTGGCGGCGGTGCTGAAGACATATTCTCCGAGATTTTTGGTAAT
>DIYE01000206.1 GCA_002428885.1 Alphaproteobacteria bacterium UBA6062 | reverse complement strand
CGTCATTCTAGAACTTACGACCTGAATATTCTCTAGCTCAGATTAAAGAGGTGTTTTCCCGGCACCTCTTTTTCTTTTGGGAAAAGGGGGGATCTCGTTTAAGTTTTGCATTCCAGTTTCAGGAAGGTGAGTACATATATGAGCAAGGTCTTCACACCCGGACAAATTTATGACCCGATCCCGTTGCCGGACAGGCGGCAATTTTCAGATCAGGAAATGATAGAGCGGAGCGCTCGCTTCTATGATGGAATCAGAAAACGTCATACAATCCGGGAATTTTCGGACACACCAGTTCCAAGGAGCGTCATTGAGAATTGCCTGAAAGCTGCCGGAACAGCACCCAGCGGTGCTAATCATCAGCCCTGGCATTTCTGTGTTGTTCAAAATCCGGCGCTTAAAACTCAGATCCGGGAGGCGGCGGAAGAGGAAGAGCGGGCATTCTACGGCGGAAAGGCTGCTCAGGAATGGCTGGATGCTCTGGCACCGTTAGGAACGGATACGGATAAGCCTTTTCTTGAGATAGCCCCCTGGCTCATTGTTGTTTTTGCTGAGAGGTTTGGTCGCCTTGAGAATGGTGACAGTTACAAAAATTACTATGTAAATGAATCAGTGGGCATTGCGACGGGCTTTCTGATTAATGCGTTGCATGATGCCGGATTGGCAACTCTCACACATACACCTAATCCCATGAAGTTTCTAAACGAGGTTTGTGGCCGGCCTGACAACGAGAAAGCCTTTCTTATTCTGGTGACAGGGCACCCGGCGGAGGATGCCGTTATTCCATCCAAATCGCAACTCAAGAAGGAACTGGAGGAGATGGCCAGTTTTTTATAAAGATAGCTATGGACGTTATCGTCGTCGGATTTCTGTTTGACCCGGTTTCTTTGCTGTCGGCTGTAATCGAAGAGACGGGTTTTGAATTGACGGAGAGGCCAGATCGAATGTCCGTTGGTTAGCAGATATCATCAATGGCTTATAATGGAAGTCGAAGACGATCCTGTTTTTGGCCGAAGACTGTGCGTATCTGTCGGGAGAGGTTGACTGAAAAAGGGATATAATTTTCTTATAACAACTAAAAAGTGTTTTTACGTTTGTGAAACTAATACCTTTGTCAGTGATTATATCCCTTTAATTTTATATTCTTCAATAAAGTAAGTCATATTTTTCATCCTAGGTATCATGATGGAAAAGAAGACAGAATTTATCAAATTTGCATGATTTTTTTAAATCTAGAGTCGCTCTCAGTGGCTATTTTCTTTTCTGGATGAGAAAAATGGATTGCTTAACTATTCGCTTTCCTGTTGATATTATACGCCGAATGGATTATGTCACTCCATACGCGCTATAGGGGTGAATATGTCGCTAACTGAATTTTCCGACATTGATTGGGTAACGGAAGAAGCCGCAGAATTTGCGCATTACTGGCGCAGCCTCGTGATTGGAGGAAACATACCGCGGCAATCTGATTTTAATCCGGCGGCTATTCCTCATCTTCTTCCGGGTATTGCGATATACGAAAAGCGTTCAGAGGATGAGGTTACCTGCCGATTGATGGGAACCGGTCTGGCCGAGAATTTTGGGCAGGATATAACCGATCAGAATGTTCTTGATATCTGGGCTGAAGAAAGTCGAGGCGCCGCCGCCATCGCAATGGGACAAATGCTGGAAAGGCCTTGCGGTCTTCTTGCTAAAACCATCGGATATACGGAATCAGGGGCGGCGATGAGCAGCCTGACCGCTGGTTTCCCGGCCTTAAACGGGGATGGTCAGGCAAACAGGCTCCTTTTTCATACCAGCGACATGGAATATTCTGGTAGTCGTAATCCCAGGGAAGACAGGGTTTTGAGGATTGAGGCTCCCTGGCAGACATTGATTTCCATAGACTGACCGACGCAGATTTTACAGAGAGAAATCGGTCTTCTGCAGCCTTTCCTCCGTTTTGTTGATAAGTAGTCCTGCGTGATAGCCGTCAACCAGGGAATGGTGGGCTTGAATATTGACAGGCATATGCCATCGATCTCCACGCTTGGTGAATTTGCCCCAGGCGATCCTTGGCATACAATCGTCAGGGCCGTTGCTGGCATGGGCAAGAGCCGTGAAATGGACCCAGGGTGCGCAAGTTAGCCATGTCAGGTGGTCCGATGTTTCGTTTTCCTGAACATGAGTTTGCTGTTTTGCCTGCTCTGAGGTTTCAAGACAGGCTGCGTTGAATTCCTGCCAGTTCTCGCAATAAGGAGTTTCACAAAAAGCGAAGGCCGTTCCCTGGATGGGGATGGTATAGGAGGGATCGGAAAAGTCATACTGGTAAATCTGATCGCCTTTGAAGCGGGTCCTGAATTCCGGAATGCCGTTTACGGTCTTCATGATGGCATAAAGAACAGCATTGAAGACAGAAACACCTTGCGGTTTGTAAACCTCGATTAGGCGGGTCACATCAATATCTGCGGTTACGCTGAAATGTGGGTTGCTGACATTCCTGAACATGGCAAAACGCTGTTTGCGCTCCCAGTTTTCAAGGTCAACCGGTGTCGCCGTCGGAGGGCTTTTATGAAGGATCGCTTTGTTCATGCTTCTTTCAGGAAATCCCAGAGTTCTCTTGCCGGAATGTAGGCGCCCAGTGCCATGACAGCAGCACCGGCGAGTTGTGTCATACGGCTGCTGTTGTTTGACGGTGAGCTTAGTTTTTCGGCAATAACGCCGGCAAACAGGCCGACCGATCCCATGATCAAAAGCGCAACGCCCTGAAACAGAAGCCCAAAAATGATGAATTGTGCCGTTGCATGGGCGGAACTTGTATCGACGAATTGCGG
>DIYE01000227.1:24740-36682 GCA_002428885.1 Alphaproteobacteria bacterium UBA6062 | reverse complement strand
GTCCTGGATACCTGGTTCTCCTCTGCCCTGTGGCCCTTTTCTACGCTGGGCTGGCCCGACAAGACACCGGAACTGGATAAATATTACCAGACGGATGTGCTGATCACCGGCTTTGACATTATCTTCTTCTGGGTCGCCCGGATGATGATGTTCGGCCTGCATTTTATGGACGATGAGCCGCCGTTCCATACGGTTTATATCCACGCCCTGGTGCGCGATGAGCATGGGGCAAAAATGTCCAAATCCAAAGGCAATGTGGTTGATCCGCTGGATCTGGTGGAGAAATACGGTGCTGACGCGCTGCGCTTCTTCCTGTCTTCCAGTGCGGCGCAAGGCAGGGATGTCCGCCTGTCCGAGCAGCGGGTGGAAGGTTATCGTAACTTCACGACCAAGCTCTGGAATGCGGCGCGTTTCTGCGAAATGAATGAATGCGCGGTGCCGGACGGTTTCGATCCTTTTGCCGCCAGCCAGCCGGTTAATCGCTGGATCGTCGGCGAAGTCGCCAAATGCGAAGCAGCGGTCCGCGAGGCCCTGGAAGGCAAGCGGGACGGCTATCGCTTCAATGATGCCTCTAACGCGGTTTATTCCTTTACCTGGAATGTGTTCTGCGACTGGTATCTGGAATTTGCCAAGATCCCGTTCCAGGGCGACGATGCGGCTGCCAAAGCGGAAACGCAGGCCACGGCCGCCTGGGTACTCGACCAGATCCTGAAACTCCTGCATCCCTTTATGCCCTTCGTCACCGAAGAGCTGTGGGGTAGCCTCGGCGTTGAGCGCAGCACAGACCTGATCCTCGCCGACTGGCCGGTTTATCCGGAGACAGCCGTAGAACCGGAGGCCGATGCGGAAATGACCTGGGTGCAGGACCTGATCAGCGGCGTCCGCGCTGTCCGTTCAGAAATGAATGTCCCGGCAGGTGCCAAGATCCCGATGATCTTCAACGAAGGCAGCGCGGATCATAAAGCACGACTGGAACGCCACTGGGAGGTTATCTCCCGTTTGGCCCGTCTGGAGAGCAATGCTATCGATACACCGCTCCCCAAAGGCTCCCTCCAATTCGTTCATGACGGCGCTACTGTCGGTCTGGAACTGGCCGGTGCCATGGACCTGGATGCTGAAAAAGCCCGCCTGGACAAGGAAATCGGCAAACTGAACGGCTATATCACGGGCCTCAACAAAAAACTCGGCAACGAGAAATTTGTGAACGGCGCACCGGAACAGGTGGTCACGGCCGAAAAAGAAAAACTCGCCGAGGCAGAGGTGAAGATGGCCAAGCTGAAGGATGCGGCCGAGAGGTTGAGTGAGCTTTAAGGCTTGGTGATAGAGATGAAGAGAAAGGCGGCTCTGAGGGGTCGCCTTTTTTGTAGCCTGTCTTCGCGATGGAGCCTGAAAGTATTTGTTTTTCGCCATAAAATACTTGCTTGGGTAGTGAGATTAAAAGATATTGTCTATCGGTTTCCAAGAATATGTTCTGGAAATTTGCAATTTTGAGGAATCTGATGCGACAAATATTGGGTATTGTTTTCTTTGTTATTCTAGCACTCTCCCCGGTGAGCGTTGCTGCCAGTGCAGGGTTTGAAAAAGGGGAGATTGCTTATGACGCCGGAGATTACACGAAGGCCTTCAAGGAGTGGAAACCACTTGCAGAACAAGGTGATGCCAGGGCCCAATATAAAATCGGGACTATGTTTTTTGAGGGAAAAGGAGTAGCACAAGATTATGATCGGGCCTTTCGGTGGTACCGGCTGGCAGCAGAACAGGGATATGCTCAAGCTCAAACTGTCCTTGGAATTATGTATGCAGAAGGCTTGGGGGTGGCGCCGAATGAAGAGCAAACTCTCAAATGGATTCGATTAGCCGCTGATCAGGGGGAAGTCGACGCGCAGTTAGCACTTGGCGGTGTCTATGAAGTTATCCGTGATTATCAGGGCGCTGTTAAATGGTATCGGAAAGCCGCTGAGCAAGGCAGGGAAGAGGCTCAGATTGGTCTTGGTAATATGTTTGTCCGCGGCCTTGGCGTAGATCAAGATTATAAAAAAGCAATCAAGTGGTATCAGATCGCTGCTGATCAAGGGAACGCTTTGGCACAGTATTCTATGGGAAATATGTATAGCGACGGATTGGGAGTAAAACAGGATCATCAACAGGCTTTCCAATTGTACAAGCAAGCTGCAAAGCAGGACCTTGCTTTGGCCCAGAATTACCTGGGGTTTATGTATGAAAATGGTCTCGGGATTCCGAAGGACAATGAAAAGGCAGTTAAGTGGTATCGATTAGCGGCCGAGCAAGGGTATACAGAGGCGCAGAATAATCTCGGAAATATGTACAGGTCTGGCCAAGGTGTTGAGAAGAATGAGAAAATTGCTGTTGAGTGGTACAGGAAGGCAGCTGAGAGAGATGATGTAGCTGCGCAGACTAACCTTGGAGTTATGCTCGTTAATGGCTTAGGGGTAGAACAAAGTTTTAAACAGGCAGCTAAATGGTACCGGAAAGCAGCTGAACAGGGAGATGCTAGCGCTCAATTCTATCTCGGAAACTTGCTGGCGCATGGCAAGGGTATTGTTCAGGATGATGAACAGGCTTTCAAATGGTATCAGATGGCAGCCAATCAGGGTGAAGTTAGAGCCCAGTTCGTACTAGCGCATAATTTTGAAAATGGCGTGGGTGTTGCTCAAAGCCTTAAACAGGCCTTCAAATGGTATCAGATGGCAGCTGAACAAGGCGATTCAGAAGCGCAAGGCATTGTAGGATTTAAGTTCGAAAAAGGGCAAGGTGTCGAACAAAGTTACGAGCAAGCCATCAAATGGTATCTGATGGCAGCCGAACAAGGCGATGCTTCAGCGCAATATAATCTTGGTCTTATGTATGATACTGGTCAGGGCATTGCACAGGATCTTACCCAAGCGTCCAAGTGGTATAAATTAGCTGCAGAGCAAGGGGTCGCATTGGCTCAGCTTAATCTTGGATATATGTATGAAACTGGAGGCGGAGTAGCACAAGATTATAAACAGGCTGGAAAATGGTATCGCCTTGCGGCAGAACAGGGCGATATTCAGGCACAGTATAATCTTGGAATTATGTTCCATGAAGGTAAAGGTATTACCACGGATTTGGAGCAGGCTGCTCACTGGTATCGGATGGCCGCGAGGCAGGGAGATGCTTTAGCGCAATATTCTCTCGGGAATATGTATAGAGAAGGCCAGGGCGTGGCTCAGGATATCGGAAAGGCATTCGATTGGTATTATAGAGCGGCTGAGCAGGGAATGGTTGATGCTCAGAACAATGTCGGGTTTATGTTCAGTAAAGGTCACGGTGTAGAGCGGAACTTCAAAGAAGCGGCAAAGTGGTTTCGAATGGCTGCAGAGCAAGGGCATGCTATGTCACAAGGCAGTCTCGGATTTATGTACAGCAAGGGATATGGTGTTCTGCAAGATTATAGAACGGCCTATATGTACTATAGTATCAGTATTAAACATGGTAACGAACGAAATAGAGGCAAGCGTAATCAGCTCGCCAACCTAATGTCTACTCAACAGATTTCTGATGCGGTCAAGATGACCGAAGAGTGGATGGAGACACACTCCAAATAATTGGGTTATGGAGCGCATTGTTTTAGGGCTAATCTGGCAAGCGTTTTCCGCTACCGATTTTCCAATGAAGGATTCGGCCGATTCAATCTTCACTCTAGCAGCTTGATGGGCCGCAGTTTTGTTGTGTGAAGCTATAAAGGCATGGAGACGCTGTAAATCATCAAGCGCCTCCGGTAACCGTTTAAGGATTGCCAATATGACGGTTCGTCTCCGGTCCAAGGTAGGGCGTCAATCCAGGCTAAGATTTCAGAATGGTCCAAGGCCTCGCCCGTTAGGGCGAAACGCTTCCAGCGTTCATTCATCAACGGCCGTTCGGCTTCAATTGTTTTCTCACTCTCAAGGGACCGTTCAACCCCTGTTTTCATGAGATAATCAGGTGACCGATCACAGATTTTTCCAGCGCTTCGATTCATGGTCGGATTTCTTCGTTAGGCGAAGGCCCTTGGTTGCTGGGCATCACAGACTTCATTTTTTTCTTTGTTGTACACAATATAGAACAACATAATTATTTTATATTATAATAAGTTAAGCGGTGTATCGAACCGGATCGTTAAACGGAACGACCTAACCCCGCTGCTTTTTCCACAACTGCTTTGGCAAGTCCGCAATTATCCAGGCCAATGATGGCATCATGGCCTTCCATATTTGCATTAACGGCGTAGCCTTTGATATATCGCTCATTACTTTCGTATTTTCGCTTGAGATAGGCGATTTTCTGGTTGTCGGCACCGCTGCCGTCAAACTGGGCGCAGATTTCACTATATTTGACGTAATAGCCCACGAGATATGGATTGTTCGTGTCAACCTTTGATACATCAACTGTCCGGTCGCTGGTGGTGTTACAGGCAGCCATAAGAATAGCGGTGCCCAAGATCAGGAAACGCATTAAGATACCCCTCAGAATTGTATATTCCTGCTGTTGGATTGCATTCTAAGGGATCTGTAGAATTATGCCAGAAAAGAGTATCTGTTGTTGATAATAAACGCCATGGTTACTCCATAAGCACTCCTGTCCAACGGTTCATATCAGCCTATTGATGATCTCGGCACGTGTCCCAAACGGGATAGAACGGGCAAAGGATCAATCCTCGTGATCCGGATCGCCGATATCAATTTCGTTACCATCTGCATCATGGCATTTATACCAGCCGCCATCGGGGTCATCGCTCGCGCCGCCGCCTTTTGCTTCGCATTTGGCCGCGAAATTTTCTTCCATATCGAAGACGTCGGGATCTGTTGAATTAGGCTGGGCGGTATGTCGTCTTTGTTGCTGCCCGAGGCGTTTTGGTCCTGCCGCGTGCGGGGGGATGCCGGCGCGCGCGCCCGGCTCGGCTTTCAGATGTTGCTTGGCCGCTTGCTTGTGCAAGGACATGTTTCCACTGCCGGCACTGGCATTGGAGGATAAAATAGACAGGCCGACGGCCATGGTCAGGGCCGTGAGAAGGGTAAAAAGACGTGAGACCATGAGGTTACTCCCTTAAATAGGTTCGATACTTCTTTGTCGAGCCACCAGGGAGGAAGGTTCAGTTTTTAAACAGCTTTTCGCGTTTTTTTTCTTTTGCCTTGCGGGCAGGGCTATAGCTGGCTTTACCGCGGCTGCGGTCTTTATGGACGGCGGGCATAAGATCGCTGCGTTCCGTCGGCAGGCTGCCGGCTTCCTTGTTGCGGGTCCTGACGCGGCCACTGATCTTCAGATCCTGCGCGTCAGCTTCGCTGCGCATCGCCTGATCGCCTTTTCGCTCATTCTGTGTGCCGGGTTTTCTGAAAATGCTCATGATCTTTTCCTGCTTCCGATTGTTTTATAGAGGGCGTTCCGGAAAAGCAGGCACAAAAAAAGCGGCTGCTGGAGCCGCTTTTCAGGAAAAGTTGCTCTGGGGTCACGGGCAGGTAGCCGGACCGCCGCCCTGAACATCAGAGAATTCAATAGCGTTTAAAGTAATGCCGCCAGGGGAGCAGAGACTGCCCATGGTGCCGGTGACAGTATTATCGTCGCTGTCGGTGGAAAAAGGTGGCGCAGACGTATTGACGGTAGAAATAACCGTGCCACCAATATTGTTAAATGTGTTCGACTTGAAACGACCAAATCCGGTTGCTGAAACAGTTTCCACCGCATGGGATGCTGTATTACGAATGTTACTCTGATCTATTTGGTGGCCGCCGCCATTCAGTGATAATCCCTTATTTGCGGTATCTATGGTGACTCGAAACGCATCAATATTGTTCCCGACAGATGTAATGGCTGTATTGGTAATATTTTCAAAGGTTACATTTCTAAGCCTTGTACTGCCCGCAACATTCTGTGCATTCAGACCCGTCAGGGCACCGTTAACATTTACACCCAGTATATTGAAGTTTTGCGCTGATGACTGAATGGCTGTTCCACCGGCGGCATTCATATCGAAATTTGCAATAAAGGCGTTATCTGCGCCAACAAGTGCGTTGCCGACCACCGTGGAATTCAGGGTTGCCCGCGTCCCTGTTGATACTGTCAGAGTTGCTGTCTTGCCGGATGAGGTGCCGGTAAGGGTAAAAGTTTGTGAGGCGGATCCACTATCAAGCACTTGACCGGGGAGTAAGGTAATCGTTGTATTCGAATTGATAACGCCTTGACTGCCATCCAAGAAAATGAGGGCATTTGTACCGGCTGCGGTGACACCTGCCGCAATGTCATCACCGGCTTTGAGGACTGTATACCCGGTCGCACTGCCGCCACCGCCAAGAGAAGTTGTTGCGTTCTCAACCGAAATGATACTGCCGGTCCCTTCACCAGCCACAATATCCACATCCCGAACGATCCGGGTTGTCATGCGCTTTTCAAGGCGGGTGAGCGAGGCACGTTTTGCAGTTTTTCCTGGAATAAATTGCGAGAAGGGAATGCGTAGGCGGGCAAGACCGAAGGTCTGAGTTCCGCGGACATCGTCATGCTGGCTTTCAAAACCTAGCGTAAAGCGGGAGCCTTCGCTTAAGAAAGGGATATCATCATAGGCCAGTTCGACACGACCTCTCGGCCCGGTGACTTCCTCATATCCGTCTGCATCAAAATAGAAGCCGCCGACGGTTGTGGTCAGGTTCCAGTTGTTGGTCAGGTCGAACTTATAACCCACTTCTGCATCAAAGCCGGGCAAGGCCCGTTCGCTGGAACCGCTTAATGTCTGGATCTGGAACTGGCCACCGGAAATCGCTCCGACGGTGCCGCCGGCACTTATAATATTTTTGGTGCTTTCCGGGATATAGACATTAAAACGGGCATCCAGGTTTTCCGTGAAAGCTTCTGCCCCCAGGGTTGCCTGATGATAATGATTACCGGTGGGGGAACGTCTTCGGTCGTAGAAACCATATCCACCGACAATCCAGTCCTCGTTCAGGATGGTCCGGTAGCCGAGCCCCAGGTTGAATTCCTGGCTGTCATTATCATCAAACTTGCCCCGCAAATCCGTAAACAACAGATCCGTATCATCCTGCCAGAGCGGGATAAATAATCCACCTTCTCCGATGGACCGCTGCTTGCTGTATTTGCCTTCTGCCTCGATATAGCCCTGCCACTTATCGGCGGCGAATACGGTGGAGTTGTCTATAAATAGGGTGCTTAAAGATACTGTCGTGATAGCGGTAACAGCGACAACCCGACGGGTGCGCTGTAACGGGAGCGAGGTAAGGACCATGAAAGCAACTCGATTTATATAGTATTGATTTGTTTTTACTTTTTACGACATCATACTTAACGCGAATTTTATTCATATTGTGTTAAAATTCAATTACTTTGTTTGATCTCCTACAGTTTTTACACTTTATTCTTAGACAGGTTTCGAATGGGATACCCGTTATCCGCATTCACGGATAATTCAAACTGAAGGCAAACGGATATCTTGCTTTAATCCGTTATGCCAGCAGCCCTGTATGCGAGCGGTATCACGGTCTTTTTTCTGGCTTGCCGGACGGCGATCCTGTAGACAAATAGAATGACTTCAAACAATCCTTCCGCGATTTCCGGCGGATATTTCCTGGCCGTTCTGGTTCTGATCAGTATGGGCGGGCCGCTGGGTATGAATATTATCCTGCCGTCTCTCTCCTCCTATCAGGTCGCGTTTGAGACCGATTATGCCCGCGCCCAGCTCACCCTTACTGTTTATCTGGCGGCCATTGCAGTCGGGCAGCTTTTCTACGGGCCACTATCTGATCGATTTGGAAGGCGCCCCATTGTGTTGATCGGCCTGGTGATCCTGGTGCTGGGAAGTGTCGTCTGTTTTTTCGCTACCTCCATTGAAATGATGATTATTGGCCGGATGGTGCAGGCGTTGGGTGGTTGTGCTGGTATGGTGATGGGACGGGCAATGGTCCGGGATCGCTATGACTCTGATAAAGCGGCGACCATGATTGCCTATATGACCATGGCGGTTGTGGTCGCGCCGTCTCTGGCACCCTTGCTGGGTGGTGTCCTGGAGGATCAGGCAGGCTGGAAGGCCAGTTTTGTATTCGTGATTATATTTGCTCTGCTTGTCCTGCTGGTCTCTCTGAAGGGGGCGGAGGAAACGCTGGCATCGGAAAAGCGGCATCAGGCCCGCTTCGGTGCCTTGTTTATGTCCTTTTTGTATCTACTGAGGAACCGGGTTTTTCTATCCTATGCTCTGCAGGTCAGTTTCAGTACGGCGGCTTATTTCACCTTCCTGGGGGGAACATCCTATGTATTGATTGATCTGATGGGCGGCACAGCGACAGAGCTTGGCATCTATTTTGTTGTCGTATCCGCTTTTTATATCGCCGGGAATTTTGTCACGGCCCGCTTGACGGAGCGGATCGGTATTTACCGGCTGATCCTGGTGGGAACCTGTATTGCCCTGATCGGGCCTTTCGGCATGCTGGCGGCACAAATGACCATCGGCATGGTGCCGTTCAGCTTCTTCGGACTGATGTGTTTCGTGGCGTTCGGCAACGGACTTTGCATTGCGACGGGGGTCGCCGGGGCGATCAGTGCGGATCCGGACCGGGTCGGGGCTGCGGCAGGGCTTGCCGGTTCCATGCAAATTGGTTTCGGGGCGTTAAGTACTTTTGTCGTGGGTATTCTGCTGTCGGCCTTCGAGACAACGCCTATGCCGCTTATTCTTGTCGTGGCCTTCTGTTGTATCGCTGCTTTCATCGCCTTGCTGGCCGGGCGGGAGAAAACCGTATCTTAAGGTGCCTGGACAATCGTTTTTGCCTTTACCTAAGGCGGAATTTTTTTGATACTTGGCGTCATAAAAAGACAAAACAGGGAGAGATGAGGAATGTATATTTCTCAATTGCTGACGCGAGCTGTGCAGACCAAGGGAGAGGCTGTCGCGACGATTTGCGGTAACCGGGTTCATACTTACAGCCAGTTCCAAAACCGGGTTCAGAAATTTGCGGGTGCCCTGCGCGGACTCGGTATTTCGGATGGTGAGCGGGTTGCCATTCTCGCCCATAACAATGACCGTTATCTGGAATTCTATTATGCTACGCCCTGGGCGGGCGGTGTGTTTGTGCCAGTTAATACCCGGCTGGCTGTACCGGAATTTGCCTATTGGCTGAACGACTCCGGATCGGAAATCCTTCTGGTAGATGATGCCTTTGCCGGGGTTGTGGGAGATCTCCGCTCCCAGGTCGATACTATTCGGGAGGTCATCTATATCGGTGATGGTGATACGCCGGACGGTATGAAGAATTATGAAGAGCTGCTGGCTGCGGCCGATCCGGTTGAAGATGCCGGGCGGGGCAATGACGACCTGGCCGGACTGTTTTATACGGGCGGTACAACCGGTGTTTCCAAAGGCGTTATGCTGAGCCACCGGAACTTTATCGTCAATACGCTGAACTCCATGCCGTGCTTCAATTTTAAGGAAGATAGCCGCTGGCTGCATGTCGCGCCTATGTTCCATATTGCCGACGGCTGTGCCGTTTTCGGCGCGACCATGGGACTGAGTACCCATGTGTTTATACCGGGCTTCACGCCCCAGGGAACCATGCAGGCTGTGCAGGAGCATAAAATCACAACGACCCTGTTGGTGCCGACCATGGTCAATATGCTGGTCAATGATCCGGCGCTTGCGGACTATGATATGACAAGCCTTACCGATATCATTTATGGTGCATCTCCCATGCCCGAAGCAGTGATTGTCAAGGCCCTGGAGGTGTTGCCGAATGCCGGCTTTACTCACGCCTATGGACAGACGGAATGCGCACCGCTGGTGACGTATACAGGTCCGGAATTTCATGTGCTGGACGGCCCCAATGCAGGACGTTTCAAATCCGCCGGGCGGGCCGCTTATGCCGTTGAGGTCAAGATTTTCGATGAGAATGACCAGGAAGTCGAGAAAGGCACGGTTGGCGAGGTTTGCGTGCGGGGCGAGAATGTCATGCTGGGCTACTGGAACAAACCGGAGCAGACGGCGGAAGCCAAACGCAATGGCTGGATGCATACCGGTGATGGCGGCTATATGGACGAGCAGGGCTTTGTCTATATTGTCGATCGGGTTAAAGACATGATCATCTCCGGCGGGGAAAATGTCTATTCCGCTGAAGTTGAAAATGCCCTGTACCAGCATGATGCTGTCGCGGAATGTGCTGTTATCGGCATCCCCCATGAAAAGTGGGGTGAACAGGTTCACGCTGTCGTCCGCCTGAATGAGGGGCAAAGCGCCAGTGAGCAGCAGGTAATCGATTTCGCCCATACCCTGATCGCTGGTTTCAAATGCCCGCGGAGTGTGGATTTCGTCAGTGATCCTTTGCCATTGTCAGGGGCTGGAAAGATCCTAAAAAATGTTATCCGCAAACCCTATTGGGACGGGCATGACAAGGCCGTTAGCTGACATTGAGTTTCGGGATCATGACAAGGGGCTTCGGCCCCTTTTTTCTTGGACAGACGCTGCTGAATATTATGGTTAATAAATTATTGGCAGACTTTAATCAAATTTGATGATTTGTTTCGCGATTTAAAATCCTAATCTCCCAACCATAGAGTGCAAAGTGTGTGTTTTTTAAAACAGGCACTCTAACGAAATGACTGGCGCGAGGGGTGCCAGGGTACTTTTTGGGGGATCTTATGATCAGAAAATTGTGTTTGGGTGCAGTGGCTAGCCTGGCAGTCACGCTGTCCTCAATGGTCGTTCAGGCCGCGACCGCTACCTTTGTTTTTAATGATGCCTACCGAACATGGACGGCAAGTCCAGATTCTTTTACGCAAGGCGGATTGACACTGAATGTGTCGTCAAATTTGCTGAGCGCTCCTGACGTCTGGGATGGTGGTGCTGTCCGGACAACCACAGAAAATGGACTTGAAGTCCGCGGTGGCGGATCGGATACCAATGACCTGATCGACGGTTCCGGAACGGATGAGCTGGTACGCTTCGATTTTTCGGAAACTGTTACGATTAAAAGCGTAGCCTTCACGGCGAATGAAGATCAGGACCAGTTCTACTATTTTACTGACTTTATCGTACCGGGAACGCTGGAGCTGGTGCCGGATCCACGGGATGCAAACCCGACCGGCGATATTTACATGTTCTCAACGATGTTCGACACCAGCAATCTGTTCGGGATTGGCGCTGTCGGAGACGATGTTGCTTTCGGTATTGCCAGCCTGACAGTTGAATATGGCAATGTTTCGGCTGTTCCTCTGCCACCGGCCATGTTGCTCTTTGCCGGAGCACTGGGTGGTCTGGGATGGCTTTCCCGTCGCCGCAAGCAGGCACCGTCTGCCTGATTTCCTGCATCTTCTGATTAACAACCTGCATCCCGACTTTTGCAATCGGGGCAGGGCGGAGTCTATTCAATGATCAAAAAAACACTTAAGATACTGGCTGTCAGCGTCGGCCTTCTGGCTGCAACCACTGCAACAGGCCAGGCTGCAACAACCACTTTCGATTTCACATCGACCATTCGCTCCTTCACGACCGGTTCCGTGCAGTTCGTACAGGACGGTCTTACGCTTGATGTATCCGCCGGTTTCTTCCATCAGGGAGAAGTCATTGACGGCGGACTGATCGGTTTTCTCGGGAACGAGGGGATGTATCACAAGACCAGCTATGGGGATGTGAATAAATATATTGGCGCTTCGGGTATGAACGAAGTCGTAGAGTTTCGTTTTTCTGAAAATGTCGCCCTGAAAAGCGTTACCTTTGCCCGGGAAATTGGTGAAGGAGAACTTGCCTACTTCCTGGATACAGACGGGAACGGCGCGCTTGACTATATCGATGACGAAATTGATGTGCCGGGTGAAGGTGAAACCCTGGCTTTCCTCGGCAGTTTGCTGAATGTAGATGATCATTTTGGCTTAGGTGCCATGGCCGGGGGGATGAGTTCCTATTCCATCGCCTCCATTACTGTTGAGCATATTTCAGC
>DIYE01000227.1:0-24652 GCA_002428885.1 Alphaproteobacteria bacterium UBA6062 | reverse complement strand
AGGCTGTATTGCTCTTCGCCGGCGCTCTTGGCGGTCTTGGCTGGTTCTCCCGTCGCCGTAAAAAGGCAGGTGGTTTCGCATGATGTTTAAAAAATACCTGATGATTGCTGTGATGGGAGCAGGGATGCTGGTATCATCTCTGGCCTCTGCTGCGACAACGACTTTCAATTTTACAACCGATAGCTTTGCTCCCAGTTCGGTGGGCATCAACTTTCTGTCTGACGGAATCGGACTGACGGTATTATCCGGCTTTTATAACGGAAGTGATGGTATCCAGGCCGGTTTCGCGGGCCAGACTATCGGTAGTGGAATTTATGTCAGGCAGTCGATCAGTGATGAGCCTTATATCGACGGCTCAGGGCTAAACGATGTCGCTATTTTGCAGTTTGATCAAAATGTCCGGATCGAAAGCATCGGTCTGAGAGAGTTTAATCATACGTTTGCAGAGCAGATTAACGGCAGACCTGAAACATTTGCCTATTTCGCCGATGTCGATGGGGACGGTAAGGTTGAGCTGCAGGATCAGACGCTAAAAGATACTAGCCTGACCTTTGTTACCGGTTTGATGAGGGAGGGGAATCTCTTCGGTATCGGGGCTATGTTGGAGGGAACGGATTTTTATCTGGCTTCCGTCACTGTCTCAACCATTTCCGCCGTGCCGCTTCCGCCGGCGTTTCTTGTTTTCGCGAGCGCTCTTGGTGGATTGGGCTGGTTTTCGCGTCGTCGTAGGATGAGCTGACATATAGAGATTACCCCATACCGCCGTTCCGGAATCCCCTTTTCCGGGGCGGCGGTTTTTTTGTACAAGGATGCAAATAAAAAGCCCCCGGACAGGCCGAGGGCTTTCTTGCGGGGCAGGGGGGATCAGTACAAAGCGACCGGGTTAATAATCATCTGTACTGTTCCGCGGACCCTTGGCTGGCCAAGCACGAACATAAATTCGCTGACGCCATCCCGAACAAGCGGGCCCGTATTCATCGTTTCAAGAATGTAGATGCCATGCTGTTTTAGGAAGACCACATGGCCCCAGAAGATTTTATCTCCCTTTTTGGGTGGCACCACATCAAGGCCCCAGGTGTCGGCACCGACAGCCATGACATTCTGGGTAGCCAGCCACTCCGCCGCATCTGCTGAAATGCCGGGCTGAGCCTGGGCCCATTCTTTTGGTGCGCTTTCCAGTTTAGCGTCTGTCCAGCCTGTATGGAACAGAACCACATCGCCTTCTCGGATTTCAACGCCCTGTGCTTGTGAGGCCTTTTGAATATCGTCCGCTGTAAAATATTTACCCGCCGGTAAGGAAGGCATATCGAAATACTTGGTCATGTCGATTATCAGACCCCGACCAACCATCGGCGGTACATTATGAGTTCCAAGTTTTGTCAGGCCGGTAATCTGGGCGAAGTCTTTTTCATCATTACAGTTGTAGTAAATACCGTCATGGCCGATATGGCCAAGTCCGTCGAGCTGTGACCCAATACCAAGCCAAAGTTGCATCAAGTCATCATTGTAGGTGCCGCCAAAGCCGAACAACCGTTGTCCGCCCTGCTGATTAGGCTGAACAATCTGCAGGTTGAGACCACGAGGAGGAAAGGCCGGTGTTTTTGAATCTATAACAATGCCGAGAGGCTGCGACTTTCCTTTCTTAATCAGCTTGGATGCCTGCATGACCCGTTCCGGTGTCACTAGATTCGCAGCACCGATTTCATCATCTTTCCCCCATTTTGATGGCTTGCAATCTACCGTCTGAGCGGCCTGAACAACGCCACTGGCCAACAGGGAGATTCCCACTGTTGCAACAGCAAGAGACTGTTTAAAGATCATGACACTCCTCCATATTATTATTCTATTGAGGAGTGGAGGCTAATGGTTAATGCCGTCCTGGGCAAGTAATAAGATAGAAAAAATTTTATACATTTCTCTCAAAAAGAGCAGGTTCGAATTTCTGTACGGCGCGGCGGCAATTGCGTTGTTTCATTTTCTCCCATGCCAACCGGAAACAGTCTGGGACGCTCTATACCGAACTTTTCAAGGATTCTGCTGATGGATCTGGCTCGTTTGTCACTCAGTCTTTGGTTTAGACGATACCCGCCTGAGGGATCTGCATAACCCGTTATAACGATGGATAGATCCGGGTTGGCGCGATACCGGACTGCCAGCTTGGCAAGTGTATCCAGGACACTGGCATTATCCACCAGATAGGAAGAGGTGATGAAAGGAATGATGAAATCCGGCTCCTTGTTCCAGCAATGCTCCGGTATGGAAGCGTGCCTCGACGGTGACCGGGAGGCGGGGGCCGTTCCCTGCATTTGGATCACCACCGGCTTGCTGTTTAAGGATGTCAGTTTTTCGCGGTTTGACTGAATATCTTTACCCAGGCCGAACAGGGTCTGGTTTGATACCGAAACCTTTTCTTCCAGAGCCTGGATCTGTTGCCTGAGGGAGGTCAGGTCTGCGAACCCCTTTGTCTGTTCCTCTGTTCCTTCCGGGTGTTCTTTGGTGGCAAAAGCGCCATGTGGTACGGCAAGAGACAGACCGCTCTGTCCATTGAAGAACAGATCAAACCGGGAGGTTGTCGCAAGATGAAGAAGGGTTACCTGACCATCCGCTGCCTGTAGTGAAATTGGCTTCAGTTTAAAGAAGCCGGTAAGACTGTTCAGGAAAGTTCCGGTCAGGGCCGGTGTTTCTGTTGCGGTTGCGCTGGCGACGGTATCGCAGGCGCTGCGCAGGATGAAAGTGGATACCGGCAGAGATGGTTGTGTTGAGAGCTGTTCTGCAGAATGGTTTGCCAGAGAACAGGCTTTGGCCTGTTCCGCTTCTTCTCCAGCATGATAGGTCATCCAGACCGAGATAACCAACAGCAGGAGAATGCTCGCAAAGAACCTGTGGTTCCCGAGATTGCGAAAGGCCAGAAAATCCTGGAAAACCTGCCGGGAAGCGATGATCGGTTTAGCCATTTTGCCGGACCCGGATTGCTCCTTAAGGTCAAACAGGGATCTTGCAAATGCCTCGCGTCGCCTACCGATTGCATCAACATACCATCTGTTTCGGGCCGGAAACCGGATCACGACCATCATCAGGCCGTTCAGGAGAAAAACAAGGATACTGAGGATGATCAGCTTTAGCCTCCTGCCAAAAGACAAGCCGCCAATCCGGGTGGCTCTAATCATGTGGACAAGCAGAATGACGGTAAAGACAACAAACAAAACGAGGACATATACCAACCAAAGACATAAGAGTAAGAGCAAGGTGATACCGCCAAATCTCAGCATATTGAGAAACAGATCCTCAAGCCCTGCATAAGCGAGGTAGTTGATGTCGAAAACACCAAAGACCAGGGTGTTAAACAGCAGACTGAAAAAGAAGAAGTAAGCGGCGAGGATGGCTAACAATGCCGGAAGCAAAAGAGTCAGGTTATGACCATGGTTGACCCGCATATGCACATCGCAGAACAGTTCTCCGGCTAAGGCCTTGTTCCGGCAACGAAGACCGGTGCGGGTTCTTCCCTGACATTGCATGATGGCTTCCTTCAATATTCAATAGGTAATATCTTCCTTAGATAGTTGAAAACAATTTTAATACAAGCATAAGTAGATTTTAATTTACTTTGCGGAAATGAGGCTTCAAGGGGTGCCGATCTTCCTTGCCCTGCTGATATGAACGCGGTAGGTAAGGAATAGTGTATAAAGGACTGAGCCAAGGACAAATTCAATGCCGCATTACAGATCAAGAACGTCCACTCATGGGCGCAATATGGCGGGTGCGCGTGCGCTGTGGCGTGCAACGGGAATGCAGGATGGTGACTTTTCAAAACCCATTATTGCGATCGTCAATTCTTTCACACAGTTTGTGCCGGGACATGTGCATCTGAAAGATCTTGGGCAACTGGTAGCCCGGGAAGTGGAAAAATGCGGTGGTGTGGCGAAGGAATTTAACACCATTGCTGTGGATGACGGTATTGCCATGGGCCATGACGGGATGCTTTACAGCTTGCCGTCCCGTGAGGTTATCGCGGATGCCGCAGAGTATATGGTAAATGCCCATTGCGCAGACGCTATGGTTTGTATTTCCAACTGCGATAAGATTACACCTGGTATGCTGATGGCTGCGATGCGGCTGAATATCCCGGCTGTCTTTGTGTCCGGTGGTCCGATGGAAGCCGGTAAAGGCATGGCGGATGGCAAGGAAATCGGCCTCGATTTGATTGATGCCATGATCCAGGCCGGCGACCCCAACGTATCTGATGAGCAAGTGGCGGAAGTCGAACGCTCCGCCTGTCCGACTTGCGGGTCCTGCTCCGGCATGTTCACGGCGAACTCCATGAACTGCCTGACGGAAGCACTGGGATTGGCACTGCCGGGCAATGGTAGCCTGCTGGCGACCCACTCTGATCGTAAGCAGCTCTTCCTGGATGCTGCGCGGACCATTGTGGATATCACGCGCCGTCATTATGAAATGGAGGAACCGGGCCTGCTGCCACGGGATATCGCTTCCTTTAAAGCATTTGAAAATGCCATGACTCTGGATATTGCCATGGGCGGTTCCACCAATACCGTTCTGCACCTGCTGGCTGCGGCTCAGGAAGGTGAGGTGGACTTTACCATGGAAGATATCGACCGGCTTAGCCGTAAAGTTCCTCATCTGTGTAAGGTGGCGCCCAGCACTCAGGATTATCACATGGAGGATGTTCACCGGGCGGGCGGTATCATGGGTATCCTTGGAGAGCTTAACAGGGCTGAGTTGATCCATAGCGATCTTCCGACTGTACACAGTCCTACCATCTCGGAAGCACTGGAGCTTTGGGATGTGACCACCACCCGCAGTAATACGGTGCAGGAATTCTATCGCGCCGGTCCGGGCGGTGTCCGGACGACGCAAGCCTTCAGTCAGTCCAAACGCTATCCTGATCTGGATACGGATCGGGAAAATGGCTGTATCCGGACGAAAGAACATGCTTTCAGTCAGGATGGTGGTCTGGCGGTTCTGTACGGCAATATTGCTCATGAGGGCTGCATCGTCAAAACCGCAGGTGTGGATGATAGCATTCTGAAATTCTCCGGCCCGGCTCGGATTTTTGAAAGCCAGGACAGTGCGGTTACAGCAATTCTCGGAGACCAGATCAAAAAAGGGGATGTGGTTGTTATCCAGTATGAGGGACCGAAAGGCGGTCCCGGTATGCAGGAAATGCTGTATCCGACGTCTTATCTGAAATCCAAGGGACTCGGTAAAGACTGCGCCTTGCTGACAGACGGCCGTTTTTCTGGCGGTACGTCCGGTCTTTCTATTGGTCATGCGTCGCCGGAAGCGGCTGAAGGCGGTAATATCGGTCTGGTGGAAGAAGGGGATACAATCGAGATCGATATTCCCAACCGGACGATCAATCTGGCCATAACGGATGCGGAAATGGAGCAGCGACGGACAGCGATGGAAGCGAAGGGCAAGGATGCCTGGAAGCCGACTGAAAACCGCCAGCGCGTGGTCTCCAAAGCGCTTCAGGCCTATGCCGCCCTTACAACCAGCGCCGCCCGTGGTGCGGTCAGGGATGTGACGCAGGTTCAGAAATAAATTTCACGTAAATTGGATCGGAAAAGCCGCCTTTTTAGGCGGCTTTTTCTATTTTGGATTGTGTGTCAATCAGTCTTTTTATAGGATGGTGGAGAATATTATTCTATTGGAGGGGGTAGGGTTTTGCGTAAAAGTCTGTTGTTGTTTCTAGGAATATCCTCGCTTGTAATATTACAGGCCTGTCAAAGCACACAACCAACCAAATTATCTCCGGGTGCGTTGTCTGAAAGGGCAGCTAAGGCTTATGCACAATACCTTGATGGCGAGGACTTTAGAGCTTTTAAGGCCTTTGTTGTCAGTGTTGATGGTAAAAAGTGGGGGCGCAGTTGGGCCCATGCTTCACCAGACGAGGCTGTAGAGAATGCTCACAGATTGTGTGCAGATCCGCGTGGCTGTCGTTTATATGCACTGGGGAATACCATTGTCTTTCATGACACAGCAGTAGAAATTGAACAGACTAAAAAGACATACTACGAGCGCTATAAACCAGACCTGGCAAAAGACGTCCTCAAAGAATACCAACGTCTGAAACAACAAGAAATCCTGACGGTCTTATCCGGAAGAGCTGTCTTATATGGGAAATCATTTGCCGGTCAGGAAGTTTCTCTGACCTTTATGAAGGAAAACAAAGTCACGTTACAGCTGCACAACATCAAATCCCAAATGAAAAAAAGAGACAGGGGAACATGGTGGGTGACTGATGATAGGCTATGCCGTCGCTTCAAGGTCTACTATAGCGGTAAACCTGGGTGTTACTCTGTATATAAAAACAAAGACCTCTATGCATTTGTGAACAAAGAAGGTGAAGTTATCGCAAAGCTGTCAATAGCATCTGAGGAACAAGAGGCAGAGCTTAAAAACGCAATGCGGGATAACGATCTTGCTCTGCTCAAACAACAAAAACGTGCCAATTCGCTCGGAAAGCATGTTGGCTACAGCGAAGTATGTGCAGAATATTCCGGTGAGGGTGCTCCGGTTCTTGTCCTCAGTAGGATCAAGCGGTTTTTTAAGGGGAATCAAGCTTTTCAATCAGGGTATGAACATTGGATCCGCTATCTGGCTTATGATCGGGTGAGCGGATTGCATAGTTGTCAGAAAGTTGAAAACTATCTGATAAAAATTGACGACATGATCTCTGGAAGCACCAGTTAAAGGGCCACTTAATCAGGGTTTGAAGGGGCAAATTCAGACTAGTCTGGAGGCATGTTCTTATTTTCTTCTTTCAACCCGATGACCGCTTTATACAAAAACGAAGCCGAACTGGTTGTAATGGCCAGGACCAAAGGAATGATCACCAGGTTGTATAGGATGAAAATCAGAACTTTCAGGGCAGGTGGTGTAAAGATGGTGGCGAGTATCTGGAGGCCGAAATAGGCGGCGACAGTCAGCAAGCTGATGACGATAACGACTGCAATGATGGCAACGATAAAGGATAGGATCAGTTTGAGGCCTTCATTGAGAAAGAGCCGAATACGCAGGGGCTGATCCAGGGCAATGGCGGGATAAATGAAGATAACAGTGGCGAGGATTGGCGTGAGAAGGATCGGCAGGGCGATCAGAGCCATTTCCTGCGGCAAGAAACGCCCGAGACCTTGCGCCAGGAGACTCATCACCAGGGCGAAAAGAACAGAAGCCGCGCCAAATTTCAGTTCCCTTTTCCCGAAGCGATAGGGCAAGCCCCGCCGGGACCGTTCGGATTCCAGAACCGAATAGCGGTGCCAGGCCACTGCAAACATGGCATATAAGAATGGCTCCAGCAGAGATCTGATCAATGCAAAGCCGCCGCCCAGCATCGACTGTATCCAGGCAAGGACTGAGACGAGAAACAGGATCGGCAGGACATGGAAAATACAATCCATGAAATTATGGAAGACAAATCGGACGGCATCAAAAATACAAAGGGTCACGCTGGTTTTATGTGTCATTTTGCCGTAAGCGGGGACGTCAGATCCCAAGCTCCTTCCGTTTTGCTTTAGTCAATTTCGAGGAAATAATGTTCCAGGCTTCCTCAATATAGGCGCAAATGTCGTCCTCTGCCATGGCATTGGATGTCACCAGTTGTACCCATTTTGCACGCGCCAGGTAGGGAGCGGGGATAATGTCCGGCTGCTCAATCAGGATTGAATAGGATAAATCATTACATTTGAAGGAGATATAGGGTTCTTCTCCGGGGCCCCAGTGAGAGCAGATCGCAAAGATCTTGCCGCCGACCTTCCAGACACTGGCATTTCCCCATTGAATAACATTGGTTGTTGCCCGAAGACTTGAGCAGAAATGATCAAACTCGTCCCGGGTCATGATTTTTCCCCAGCGGCGCGGCGCATTTTAAAAGCTGTCGGGCGGGTATAACCTTCATGAGAGGTTTCGCCTGTCTTGATAAAGCCCATCATTTCGAAAAAGACATGATTTTCTATCAGTTCCACCCTCGTTTCCAGTTCCAGGTCTCCCTTGCCATTTCGAGCGGCGGCCTGGATACAGGCCTCGATAATTTTCTGACCGATCCCTTTACCCTGGTCGTTTCGCTTTACGGCCAGTTTGCCGACATAATAGCTGTCTTCCTGCTCCCTAAGGAAGGCGCAGCCCCTGAGATGATCGTTTTCCCAGGCCAGCAGCAGCGTTTCTTCCGCTGCCTTCTTAATGAGGCTTTCAACCGTTAGGCGATGCATGGAAGAGGGGGGATCAATACGCGCATCCATATAGGCATAAGCTTGCTGAATAAGATCCAGCAGCATATCCCAGTCTTTAAATTCCGGCTGATATTCTTCAACAGTAATCATTGCTACCCTGTTTTTTCTGAAGAGTAGCGATCACCGCCGGGAATCACAAGGCGGCTTAAAGAGGATGGTTTGGAGGTTGACTGTCTCCTGTCAGCATTTTTTCCACTTCCAGTGAGATCTCCTGATCAGACTGGGAGATGTAATCGACGAATGAAATAAGTCTTTCGATTTTATCTCCGTCTGTGGAGATTGGACATGTCACAGCAATCACTTTCAGGAATTCGTTCTGAGGGCCGGCATATGGCACGACATTGTAGCTGGGTTGCCTGTTCCGGACGACATTTTCGAACACCGACCAGATTTTGCTGCCTGGCCCGCGCCCGGGAAAATTCCGCCAGTTTCGCCCCATACTGTTGGCATTACTGCGCTCGAGGATGCGCTCCCCAGTGATTTTTTCAACAAAATCAAGAGGCTCATATAAGACGTGAGAGACAACAAGAGAGGGCAGCAAGTGTTTTATTTCTGCTGGATTTATATCACTCCAGGACGGTAACGGGTTGCCGTTTTTGCATATTTCCCAATAGGTTAAGCCCTCTCTGATGACCGTCGTCATTTCGGGGAATTCCTGAGTTTGTAACATTACGCACTGAACTTTAATTAATGAGAAAATGAATGTTATTCTAATATTATAGTATTCTTTTCTGCAAAGCGAAGCAATTCGTCAAGATGTCGTGAAGGGCGATTATCCGGCCCGGCTTCTTTACGCCAGAATGGCTTTACTCTCTGCGGCAGTGTTTGTTGCCAATGTGCGAGTCGGGGGAAAGGTGACAGTCGCCTGGGTGCCGTTTCCAAGCTCACTGTGAAGCAAAAAATGTCCGCCATGAGCTTCGGTAAGTAATCGAACGAGGCTAAGACCCAGGCCTGTGCCCTGGTGGTTTCGATTATAGGAGGACTGGACCTGGCCAAACTGGGTTTGGACATGCTCTAAATCTTTTTCGGCAATCCCGATTCCATCGTCAATAACGCAAAGGGAAATAGATCCGTCTTCCAGGAGATGGACTTTCGTGCAGACTTCTCCGCCGGGATCTGTAAATTTAACGGCATTGGAGAGCAGGTTGGCAATGATCTGCTTGATCCGGGTGGGATCCCCTTTCATCAAGGGGATATCAGGTGAAATATCGACTTTTAGGGTAATATTCTGGCTTTTCGCCTGGACGGAGAGCATGTGAATGCAAGGATCAATAAGGCTTTTGATCTCCAGATTACTCTCCATAAGATTGATTTGATTGGCTTCGATTTTTGCGACATCAAGAATGTCGTTGATGACCTGTAACAGATGTACGCCGGCTGAGTTGATGTCACGGGCATATTCCAGACGTTTTTCCGGACTGACAACCGTGTAGTCATCCATCATAAGGAGTTCCGAGAAGCCAATGATCGCGTTGAGCGGCGTGCGCAGTTCATGGCTCATATTAGCCAGGAACTGGGATTTGGAACGGCTGGCATTTTCCGCAATTTCCTTCGCGGTTTTAAGCTCAGAAGTCCTGGCTTCGACCCGTTCTTCCAGCATCTCGTTATTATGCCGGAGGATCTCCTCCGCTTTTTTCTGTTCCGTGATATCTGTATAAGAGGCCAACATTCCATCGGGGGTAGGGCGGCCGCTAACGGCTATATAGCGGCCGTTATCACGCCTGCGAATCTCGTTGTAGATTTCGAATGTGCGTGCCCGTGCCATCATTGACTGGATGAAATCTTCATTTATGTATTCACCGTATTCGCCGCGTTCCGCATTGAAACGGATAAACTTCTCCAAAGATGTCCCTGGTTCTTTAAAGGACTGTGGATATTCTATTATGTCGATGAATTTCTGGTTACAGGCAACCAGTTCCAGATCCCGATTAAAAAGAACCAGACCTGTTCCAACGCTTTCCATAATGGTTTCCAGGGCGGTCGCTTTATGGGATAACTCTTCCTCTCTCATAGCCAGTTCACGGGTACGCAACTGAACGCGGCTGTCAAGTTCGTCATGGCTGCGTTGCAGGGCCTGTCTGGAATTGTAAAGCTCTGTAATATCGGTGTAAGTGGTTACAAAACCACCGTCTGAGGTTGGCGTTCCGTCAACTCTCAGCACAACTCCGTCGGGACGGATCCGTTCGAAAGAGTGAGCTTCCCTCTTGCGGGCGAGGTCCATACGTTCACGAACCTGTGCCTCAATATCACCCGCGCCATATTCGCCGCGTTCGGCATTATACCTGAAAATATCTTCAAGCGGCGTTCCGCGCTGCATCAGATCGGGTGGCATCTGCAGGAGTTCAATAAAACGTTGATTAACGAAAACCAACTTAAAGTCGGGACACATCACACTGAAGCCCTGGTCCAGGTATCCCAGACAGGTTTCAGCCAGTTCTGCATCCCACTTATCAGCCACGCGATATATGCCCCGTAAATGAATAAAAGCTGGTATGTGATCAAAATCACATCCAGTTTGTGCTTATTTATTACGATTTATGTCCTAATTTATTCCTAACAGGTTGATTTCAAGTCAGAGAATGCTCTTAAAATCGTATTATGAGATGTCCAGGTCGACCCAGATGGGAGTGTGATCGGACGGCTTTTCGCGGCCCCGGGGCTCTTTGTCGATCCCGACCTCCGTCATCCGATCCGTTGCTTCCCCGGACAACAGTAGATGATCAATCCGGATGCCATGATCTTTCTGCCAGGCACCTCGCTGATAATCCCAATAGGTATAATTCACATTGCGGGTAAAGGCCCGGTAGGCATCGGCATAGCCCATGTTGAGGAGTCTGCGAAACCGGTTACGGCTTTCGGGTTGGGTCAGGGCATCCCCCTCCCAGGCTTTCGGGTCATAACAATCCTCATCCTGGGGGATAATATTATAATCACCTGCCAGGACAACCGGTTCTTCCCAGGTCAACAGTTCTTCCGCCCGCTTTATCAGCAGATCCATCCAGCTAAGCTTATAGGGGAATTTCTCGGTATCAACAGGATTGCCGTTCGGCAGATAGATGGAGGCGACCCGCACACCTTTGATGGTTCCCTCGATATAGCGTGCCTGTTCATCGTCATCATTGCCGGGCAGGCGGCGCATCACATCTTCAATGGGGTGTTTCGACAGGATGGCAACGCCATTATAGGTCTTCTGGCCATGGGTCTCGATATTGTAACCCAGCTCTTCCACATCCTCACGAGGAAAAGCCTCATCCACCGTTTTCAGCTCCTGCAGGCAAAGGACATCAGGTGAGGCTTCTTTCAGATATTCAAGAAGTCTTGGGAGGCGTGCCTTAACGGAGTTCACATTCCAGCTGGCGATTTTCATTGGAGACCCTGTCCTCTGTTACAATCCTGCATCTGTCGGTGCCGCTCATTGATGAACGGTTTTGTGCAGGAATGCAAGAAGGGCTATACGGAAAATGAAGAGCCGCAGGAACAGGAGGCTGTTGCGTTGGGGTTCTTGATTTGAAAAGAGGCTCCGATCAGGTCACTGACATAGTCAATTTCCGCACCGGCCAGATAGAGGAGGGACACACTGTCCACAAGAAGGGTTGCCCCTTCTTTTTCGACAACCGTATCGTCGGGGTTTTTGGTGTCATCCAGATCAAAGCTATACTGAAAACCGGAGCAGCCGCCACCGTTCACGGCAACCCGCAGCATATTTTTATCTGACTGCAGTTCTTCAACAATCACGTTGATGCGCTCTGCCGCGGAAGCGGACAGTTTAACCGGTGGTTCTGTTGTATCTGCTGCAAACATAAAAACGGACCTTCGATACCGACTTGCGAACAACTTGGTAGCTTACTCTGTAATGATGTATTAATCCTTGATGGATTTGTCAATTGCTGCAAACAGGGACAGAAACTCGGCTTATGGTGGAAAATGGCGTTGCTACAATAAGGGAAACACTTGTTGAGACGGCTCAAAAATGGCTGGAGCAGCAGGATCTAAAGGACGATGTTGGCAAAGATATGACCCTGCGCGCGCCGAAAGAGGAACGCTGGGGGGATCTTTGCACCAACCTGATCCTGTTGTTGTGCCAGGAAGATAAAAGCATGCAGGAACAAGCCTTTCAGGAAATTTCAGTGGCTGTAAAACTTCTACCGGCGGTACAGGACGTCACGCTTTCCGATAGCGGTTATCTGAATATCCGTCTTGTAGAGGATTACTGGCTTGATCGTCTCGCCCTGATCCTCACCGATTTTAAGGCTTTTTCTGCGGCACGATCGGTATCGGAAGGTCAAAAACTTGTTTTGACGGTGCCGCCGGAAACGCGTGATCTGGTCTCGGCCCGGCAAGTCTGGAATGCACAGATTTTGCAAAAGCTGGGCATAAGGCTTGGATGGGATGTGCAGATAGAAGAGGGAGAGATTCTCGAGCAGCGCGGTTTTTATACGGAAACTGCGATTTCAAAATGCACGGAGCAGGCGGCACGGATGGCGGTTCTGTCAAACGGGTCAGACTTTTCCATAAATTTCAGTCCTGTTCTCGCGGTTGACAGGAGTTATGATAATCCCGTTTTCAGTTTGCCCTACGCCCATGCCCGCATTCAATCTCTTTTGGAAAGAGTGACGCTGCAAACCGATGGAGAGCCATCCCTGCTGGAAGCCGGATCAGGCTTCGATTTTCCCATCGAACAGAAAATCGCCCGATTTATATGCGAATGGCCTGAAAGGTTGGAGCAGTGTTTGAGAAATGCGGATATCATCCATCTCACATCTTTCCTGCATGAGGTAACCCTGCTATTTTTCCGACTGGTGGATCAAATGCGCCCTCAGTCATCTGACTATTTGACAGAAGACGGACGCGGCGCGGCGCGGCAACTTTTATTCCGGGCCATCGACAAACTGATATGTGAGGGGCTTGCGCTGCTCGAATTCGACATCGCAGAGGAGTTTATTTAGGTGACCGACAACCAGAATTTTGATGAAGATGATGACTTCTACGATGATGAGGATCTGCCAACATTCAATCGTTGGAAACTAATCGGTGGCGCGCTCGCCGTTGTCATTGTTGCAGGGTTTGGTGTTGGTATCTGGTATGCCTATGATCAGGGTGTCAAAAAAGGTGTGCAGCTGGCGCCCCCGATTATCAAGGCGGATACAAGCGATGTAAAAACCGTCCCCAAAGACAAGGGCGGTATGGACATCCCGCATCAGGACAAAAAGGTCTTCAACATCCTGGAAGCTGAAAAAGAAGAAGAAAAAGTCGAAAAGCTGATGGCGCCGCCGGAAGAGGCTGTTCGTGAAGCACCGCCCGTTGATGTTACGGAAACAGTGCGTGAAGGTGGCAACAAGGCCGCCGAAACACTGATGAAGAAAACCGAAGAAGTCGCTGAAAAAGCTAAAGAAAAGAAAGAGGTTGTCACGCAGGCTATCAAAGAGGCTGTTCCTGATAGCTCAGCGGGTAATACGGTTAAAAAAGAGACGCCTAAGCAGTTGGTTCAAGGGGCGGCATCTGCTGATAGCACGGTATTAAAGGCGGAAAAACCTTTGGTTAAAGAAAAACCGGCTCCGAAAGAGGTGAAAGCGGCCGCTGTAAAACCTGCTCCGAAAGTAAAGCCGGCTTCAAAATCTGCTGCAAAGGATGTTGTGAATTTCCGGGTTCAGCTTGGTGCTTTCCGGTCCTCCGATGCGGCGGAAAAAGCCTGGACGGATTTGCAGAAAACGCATGAGGCATTGCTGGGCGGCATGCCTCACCGGGTTCAGAGTGTTGAAATCAAAGGCAAGGGGATGTTCCATAGGTTGCAGGCCGGAGCGTTTGCCGACAAGATTGGCGCTTCAGCGCTTTGTTCGGAACTCAGTGCCCGCAAGCAAGCCTGCCTTGTTGCCAGAAACTGATCTGCTTCTATGAAACCGGTCATTTTCTCTTGTGAAGGTCCTGCTCTGACGGAAGAGGAGCGACAGTTCTTCAAATCAGAAGATCCGCTGGGCTTTATTCTGTTTGGCCGAAATGTGGAAGCGCCGGATCAGCTTCAAAGCCTGATCCGGGATTTGCGGGATAGTGTGGGGCGGGAAGATGCACCTGTGCTGGTGGATCAGGAAGGGGGCCGTGTGCAGCGACTGCGCAGTCCTCATTGGTATGAAGCTCCGTCTTTTGGCAGGATCGGGGCACTCTACGATTTGGACCCAGAAAAGGGCCGGGAAGCAGCGCAGCTTGCAACCCAGCTGATCTCTGCTGATTTGTTGGAAGCAGGGTTTTCGGTCAATTGCTCTCCTTGTCTGGATCTGGCCTTTCCTGAAACATCTTCGGTTATCGGGGATCGATCCTTCCATCGGAAACCTGCCGTGGTTGCCGAACTTGGGGCAATTGTTGCGGAAACCTATATGGATGCCGGAATAATGCCGGTCATCAAGCATATGCCGGGGCATGGCCGGGCACTGGTGGACAGCCATATTGAATTGCCGTCTGTTGCGGCTGACCTGTCAGATTTAAGCGAAAATGATTTTGCGCCTTTTAAATCTCTTTCCCAAATTCCCTGGGGGATGACGGCTCATATCGTTTTTGAAGACATTGATCCCTCCAGACCTGCAACTCAATCATCCAAGGTGATTGGCGATATCATTCGCAAAAAAATCGGTTTTGACGGCTTGTTACTAACTGATGACCTGAATATGGAAGCACTGGACGGTTCCCTCGCTGTTCGGGCGGAGAGGGCGCTTGAAGCCGGTGTTGATATCATTCTTCATTGTTCGGGAAAGCTTGCTGAAATGCGGGAAGTGGCTTCCGCCTGCCCATACATTCGGACTGATAGCCTGGACCGGTATCAGCGATCCCGGCAGGTCTTTGAAGACAGGAAACCTTTCGAGAGATCCTCCGAAGAAGCAAAAACCGCCTTGAACCGCCTTCTGTCTGAGTTAGATCGTTAAGTCATGGATATGGACCAAATTCTCTACCAGATTTCGATCTGGCTGATCCCTGCGCTGCTGGCCATTACGCTGCATGAGGCCGGTCATGCCTTTGCTGCCTGGAAGCTAGGTGACAGTACGGCCAAATCAATGGGCCGGGTAACCTTAAATCCGATCAAACACATAGATCCCATGGGAACCCTGATCATTCCGGGCATGTTGCTGTTCCTGAAGGCTCCCTTCCTGTTCGGCTATGCGAAACCGGTGCCGGTCAACTTTAGGGCTCTTGGCAATCCCCGGCGCGATATGGTGCTGGTGGCCCTGGCAGGTCCTGCCATGAATTTCCTGCTGGCCTTTCTGTTCGCCGCCAGTATTCATTTGCTGCCGCTTTTCCCGGAGGATGTCGCTTCCTGGATGCTTGAAAATCAACGGAACGGGGTTATCCTGAATGTTGTTCTGGGTGTCTTTAATCTTCTGCCCATCCCTCCACTGGATGGCGGTCGGGTTGCTGTCGGGGTGTTGCCGAACATACTGGCTGTCCCGCTGGCGCGGCTTGAACGCTTCGGATTTCTAATCCTGATCGGCCTGATTATCCTACTGCCCATGATCAGTCGGCAGCTCGGGAGCGAGATAGACCCTATTCGCTGGGTTATGGACGGTCCGATTTCCTTTGTCGTGACAACAATTGCCAAGCTCGCCGGTCTCGCGTAAATTTTACGAAGTGACAGAGAAGGGGAGGCTCTTTGCCAGAAACAAAGGGATTATTCGATAAGCGACAGGATTTTCAGGCGGATGAGGCTCTGCCGAAACCCGGCAATGCGCTTGTTGTGGACCTTGAAGGATATGAAGGACCTCTGGATGTCCTGCTGACTCTGGCGCGTGATCAGAAGGTGGATCTCCTGAAAATCTCCATTCTGGAGCTGGCGGAACAATATCTCGCTTTTATCGAAGAGCTTCGCAAATTGAGACTGGAGATCGCTGCAGATTATCTGGTCATGGCTGCCTGGCTAGCTTATCTGAAATCGCGGCTTCTAATCCCAAAAGAGGAGGAAGAAGGGCCGTCCGGTGAAGAAATGGCGGAACGGCTGGCCTTTCAGCTTCGGAAACTGGAGGCCATGCGAAATGCGGCGGAAAAGCTGATTAACGGTCAAGTCACCGGACGGGACAGATTGCAGCGGGCACAGGCCGAAGGGGTGACGGTGATCCGCCTGTCGAAATATGACTGCACATTGATGGAATTGCTGCAGGCTTATGCTGCCCATAAAGAACGCAAGGGGATCAGTAATCCCCTGAGGCTGATGCGGGACGCCGTCTTTTCGGTGGAAGCGGCATTGGAGCGACTGGAGAATATGCTTGGAAAACTGCCGGACTGGGCGGATTTACGAACCTTCCTTCCTGATAATCTGAAAGATCCGTTTGCCCGTCGGTCAGCAGAAGCATCGACCCTGCTCGCCAGTTTGCAGATGGTAAAAGAGGGTTATCTGGAAGTGCGACAGTCAGAGACCTTCGGGCCGATTAAAGTCAGATCAAGGCAGCAGGAGAGCGGAGAATGAGTGAAGCGCCGGAAATACAAGAAGAGCCGGACAGCGACCATATCCGCATGGCGGAAGCACTTCTTTTCGCTGCGAGAGAGCCGCTGGATGAGATCAGTATCGCAGCCCGCCTGCCGGAAGGAGCCGACATCCCCGCTGTGCTTCAGGTGCTTGAAAAACACTATGAAAACAAGGGGTTCAATCTGGTCAAGCTGGCCGGTAAATGGCAGTTCCTGACGGCGCCGGATCTTTCCTGGCTGTTGCAGGATGAAAAGGAAAAGACCCGAAAACTCAGCCGCGCGGCCCTCGAAACCCTAGCGATTATTGCTTACCACCAGCCTATTACCCGGACGGAGATCGAAGAAATCCGAGGCGTTGGTCTAAGCCGCGGGGTGATGGATGTTCTGTTTGATGCCGGCTGGATCCGTCCCAGAGGCCGCCGCCGCACACCCGGCAAGCCGGTGACCTATGGCATTACCGAGGAATTCCTTATCCATTTCGGCCTGGATGATATTCGGGATTTGCCGGGCTTTGATGAGTTAAAAGCCGCCGGCCTCCTGACCACGGAACCATCCGGCCTGTTCGATGACCTGACCGGTGGTAATAAAGAAGGGGCTCGGGTCCTGGATCCCGAAGAAGAGGAAGGGTGACATTTAGGCTAATAATGTCTGCCGGGTCGCCTCAGTTATAAGATCCGGAAGATCGTCTGCTGCGAACCAGTCCCAGGCTGCCAGGGCTTCGGGTTCCTGAATATCGGGCGTGCCCGACCCAATGGTCGCTTTATAAACCGGGGCAAGCCAGTGTTGTCCCGCAGCGGTATCAATATAATTCACCAGATGGGCGAGGGGACCGAGAGACAGGGTGATGCCGAGTTCCTCCTTGATTTCCCGAAGGACAGCTTCCTGGACGGTTTCACCAAAATCCACTTTGCCGCCTGGAAAACCCCAGTGGCCGGCCTCAGGTTCCCGAAGCCTTTTGACAAGCAAAATACGATCCTGATCATCCAGAATAAGGGCGCCGCAGCCCACTCTGGGGGAGAGGGTGTTTTCCATTGGTGTTTCCTGAGAACTTAGCGGAGTTGTAGATAACGCTGAAGCATCAGCGCCAGTTCCTTAATAGCATACGGATCCTGTGGTCGGTAGGTCGATCCTTTTACGATGGCTGAAAAGGCCAGACTTTTCCCTATGCTGCTGAGCGCAAAATGAACAGTTTCAAGATCCAGCAAGTCAACGCCGCTATCACCGCGTTGCTGCAGGTGGGCAAGAAATAAACGCGCGCCTTCCAGATCCATTCTGCGGAAGGGTTCCACAATGGTCACATCTTTGCGCCCCAGTGATACATAAGCGCTGAACAGACCCATATTCCTGTCGACGGCTCGCGCATCTCCGGCAATCAGGCGTTCACATAATTCTTCAATGGACCAGGCCAGGTTGGCGTGGGAGAAGAATATTTCCCAGTTGGAGATACCCCGCGCCGTATATTCCTCAATCAGGATGTCAAAGAAACCACGCTTGTCACCGAAACGGTGATAGAAGCTACCGACGGAAATGCCGGCTTCCCTGGAAATATCTGCGATGCGGGCACCCTCATATCCGTCCCTGGCGAAAATGCGAAAGCCAGCCTTGACCAACCGGTTCCGTTTTTCGCGGCTTCGTTCCTGATGGACAGGCTTTTCAGCAATCTTCTTTTTAGTGACTATATCACTCATACAGGCCCAGATATTCGTTCTTTTAAATTTATAAGCATCGTTTGGAAGGTAAAGTCCAGCTTGCTCTGGTATATCGTGTCCTGACGTAGGGGAAAACTGATTTTTTTGTGTAGAAAGACGGATTCAGAATATCTTAAAAAGACTGATTCTCAATCAAAACGCCTCAGGGTAGCGTCGCATTTATACAACCACCCCAATAGCTGTCATGTTCGATTTCCATCAAACATTTATGGTCAGTTTTTCTCATGAAAAGGTCGAGATTTTTTGGTTTTCCTGCTTTTCCGGTTCAATGATTACGATTGTCAACTTGCTCTCCGGAAATCGCTGCACTAGCGTTTCGCAATTGCAGCATAACAAGAACAAGAAACACGAAAAGGGTGTCGCCATGAAGCAATTGAATTCCGGTTTTATAATCAGCCTTTCCAGCGATCACGGGATCGCCGAAACAGGGCATGGTATTCCTGACAGCGGGCAGAGGGTTCCGCTATGAGCTTGCAGATCGCCCGCGCGATCAGAGATATCCGATCCCTCGTTAAGGTGGCCAGGCAGGCGGGAAAGACAGTGGCCCTGGTTCCGACCATGGGGTCTTTGCACGAAGGGCATTTGTCTCTGGTACGGTTGGCGAAAGAGCAGGCCGATATTGTCTGTGTGTCTCTGTTTGTGAACCCCAAGCAATTTGGGCCCAATGAGGATTTTGCGACTTATCCGCGGGAAGAAGAAAACGATATTGCCAGACTGAAAGGCGTGAAGGCGGATCTGTTGTTTGCACCGGAAGCGGACGAAATGTATCCCGAAGGTGCGATGACCTCGGTGGAGGTTGGCCCGCTTGGTTCTTTGCTGGAAGGGGAATGCCGCCCCGGTTTTTTCACAGGAGTCGCCACGGTTGTCACCAAACTGCTGCTTCAAATACTGCCAGATATAGCGGTTTTTGGCGAAAAAGATTATCAGCAACTGATGGTAATACGTCGGATCGTCCAAGATCTTGATATCCCTGTTCAGATCTTGGGAGGTGCAACCGTTCGGGAGCGGGACGGTCTCGCTCTTTCTTCCAGAAACGCATATTTGTCGTTTGAGGAACGAAAAGCCGCGCCGTTTTTATATGAACTTATGCTGGAGATTGCCGAAACATTCCGGCGGGGAGATCTGGAGCTGGGTCAGAAACTGTTGAAGGGCGCTCCCCAAAGGCTTTCAGAAGCCGGTTTTGGCCGAACAGATTATTTTGATCTTCGGTCCGCAGAGACCCTTTACGAGAACCCGGATGCCCGCGAGAAGACGCGTCTGCTTGCCGCTGTTTGGTTAGGAGAGACACGCCTTATTGATAATATCGCGGTGTAAGCGGTCGGGGCGAGTGTTGATCCGGGCTTTCAGCAGAATTCACGTGTCGTTTATTTGCCAGTTATTCCTATTTACACAGCGCGCCCAGAGTCGTATTCAGAGGTAATAATCTGTACCCATAAGGATGTTCCGGCTTGGCCGTCGCTGATCAGACATATATGACAAAGCCCAGACGATGGCATCTTTCATCGATCGCCGGCACATTGGGCGCTGGTTTCTCACTGACTATTGCCGTTCTGGTTGCACTTCCCATGCTGGTTATCGCCGGGTTTGTTCTCCTGCCGGCCGGTGATGTCTGGGAGCATTTGGCGTCAACGGTTCTCGCCACGTATTTTCTGAATACGGCGATCCTGATCGTCGGAGTTTCTGCCCTGGTTCTGTCTATTGGCGTTAGTACAGCCTGGCTGGTCACGATGTATGACTTTCCGGGACGGCGCTATTTCAGCTGGGCACTTTTCCTGCCCATGGCCATGCCGGCCTATATCATTGCCTATACCTATACAGGCATGTTTGATTTTGCGGGGCCTGTCCAGACAACCCTGCGGGAGCTTTTTGGCTGGGGAAGAGCAGATTATTGGTTTCCGCCGGTCAGAAGTGTCGGCGGAGCCGTATTGATGCTCGGCCTTGTTCTGTATCCCTATGTTTATCTTGTAAGCCGGGCGGCGTTTCTTGAGCAATCCATCTGTGCGCTGGAAGTGGGCCGCACACTGGGGCGAGGACCGTTTCGGGTTTTCTGGAATATTGCCCTTCCTTTGGCACGTCCGGCGATTGCGACAGGGTTGGCACTGACCCTGATGGAAACCATCAGTGATTTTGGCACCGTTCAGTATTTCGCGGTTGATACCTTTACCACAGGTATTTATCGAACCTGGCTGGCCATGGGGGAGCCGGTGGCCGCGGCTCAATTGGCAGCGATGCTGATGGGCTTTGTGTTGTTGCTGGTTGTTCTGGAGCGGATCAATCGCGGCAAGCGAAAATACCATCATATGAGCAGTCGGTATCAGGAAATCCGGCGACAAAAGCTCCGTTCCTTAAAGGCATTTTGGGCGTTTCTGGCCTGTCTTGGCCCGATCTTCTTCGGTTTTTTACTGCCCTCGGGCTGGCTGCTGAGCAAGAGCATTCTCTATCCTGAATCCATTTTGAATACTGCCTTTCCGAAACTGGCCGGCAGCAGTATTACGGTTGCCGTTGTTGCAGCTTTGGCAGCTCTTGGTGTTTCCATGTTTTTGGTTTACGCGAAACGGCAGGATGATCGCCGTCGTAAGCCTGTCCTTAAAATACTGGCAATCCGGATTGCCTCCATGGGATATGCTATTCCGGGGCCGGTTTTGGCTGTCGGGATCCTGATACCGTTCGGCTATACGGATAATGTGATTGACACCTTCATGCGCGAGACATTCGGTATATCTACCGGCTTGATTTTAAGTGGTACCCTGTTTGCCCTGATGTTTGCTTATGTCGTTCGGTTTCTGGCTGTTTCCCTTAATACGGTAGAGGCCAGTGTTGACAAGGTAACGCCGAATATGGATCGTGCCGCCAGAACAATGGGTGTGACGGGAATACGATCTATTTTGCGTGTTCATGTCCCGATCATTTCCGGCAGTATGATGACAGCGGTGCTTCTGGTTTTCGTGGATGTTATGAAAGAACTGCCGGCAACGCTTATTATGCGCCCCTTCGGTTTTGAAACCCTGGCGGTCAGGGCTTATGAGCTGGCATCGGATGAGCGATTGGCGGAGGCAGCAGGACCTTCCCTCGCAATCGTAATTGTGGGCATTATACCGGTTGTTATTCTTAGCCGGGCGATTGGCAGATCACGCCCGGGCCAGCGACCCGGTCAGGACGGATAGAGTATGGACAGTCTGGTCATCAGAAATCTCAGGCATTTCAACAGTCGGAATTTTTCGGTCAATATCGAGCATCTGGCTGTCCAGGAAAACGAGCTTGTCTGTTTGCTGGGACCATCCGGCTGCGGAAAATCAACCACATTGAGACTGGCCGCCGGCCTTGAAAATCCGGATGAAGGGGAAATCTGGATTAACGGACAGCAGGTCGCCGGACAGGGGCAATTTGTCGGGGCCGAGGAAAGACGGGTCGGTCTGGTCTTTCAGGACTATGCTTTGTTCCCGCATCTGTCGGTTCTCGATAACATTACCTTTGGTCTGGATCAGCTTGGCAAAGCGGAAAGACGGGATATTGCGCTTAACATTCTGGAGAAAATGGGACTGGGTTCCTCTGCCGGGAAATTCCCTCATACCTTGTCTGGGGGGGAACAGCAGCGTGTCGCGCTTGCCAGGGCCCTGGCGCCCAATCCCAAGATTGTCCTGATGGACGAACCTTTCTCCGGGCTGGATGTGGTTCTTAGAAACAGGGTTCGGGACGAGACACTGACCCTGTTGAAAGACGCAGGGGCGACCGTTCTGCTGGTGACCCATGACCCTGAGGAAGCCATGCGGATGGCTGACAAAATCGTGTTGATGCGGGATGGGTTGATAGAGCAGCAGGGCAGCCCTCGTGATCTGTACAGCAATCCGACCAGCGAGTTTGTGGCGTCATTTCTTGGCGATGTCAATCACGTGACCGGACACCGTCAGGAGCAGACCGCCGCTATTCAAACAGAACTTGGGATGGTGCCTGAAAAGGGTATTTCCGGTGTCAACGGAACCTGCACATTACTGGTACGACCGGAAGCGATCCGGTTGAGCCATATTCCCGAGGACGGCAAACCGACCGCGAAAGTGGTGGTTTCTAGAAATCTTGGACCCTATTGCCTTGTGGATCTGGAGTTACCATCCGGCAACCGGGTGACGGCTCGAGCCGCCAGTATTCTGCAGCCGGATGATGGTCAGACATGTTCGGTATCACTGGATCTTACCCAGGTTTTCCAGTTCCCCGAATGAGCCGTCATATTCCATTCGGCGAATGACTTTTTGAAATTAGCTATCGTATCTTGGGGCATTCGCCGCTATATAAGGGGTAGGGAGCGTGTCTCATCATGACTGAGCCTTTGTGAGGCCTTCGTCGGATCAGGCATCGATTATTTATTTTAGGCAGTCTCTATAGTGAGACCGGGAGTTACATTATGAGTATAGGTCCTTGGCAAATTATTCTGATCCTTGTCATCGTGCTCATTATTTTTGGTGCCGGCAAATTGCCGCGGGTTGCGGGTGATCTGGCCAAAGGTATCAAGAACTTCAAAAAAGGCATGAATGAGGATGAGGTTAAAGAGGAAGCCAATAAGGAAATTTCCTCTTCAGCCAATGCCAATGAAGCCGCCGAAGAAAAAGACAAGGCTGCACAGGGCTGATCTTTTTCAGTTTTTCAGGGTTAGTGAAGGCGGAATGGTGAGCCATGTTTGATATTGGCTGGTCAGAGATGGTGTTTGTAGCCGTCATTGCGGTGCTGGTAATCGGCCCGAAGGATCTGCCGCGCGCTATCGCGACCATCGGCAAATATATCCGCAAAGCCCGAGGACTTGCCCGGGATTTCCAGTCCGGTATCGATGACCTTGCCAAAGAAGCGGAACTGGATGACCTCAAGAAAGATATTCAGGGCGGCGCCAATTTCGATTTGAAAAAGCAGATTGAAGATGCCGTTGATCCGACAGGGGATTTCGACGGTATGTTTGACGATATCAAACCTGAAATCAAAGAAGAGAAACCGGCGAATGGAAGTGTTGATCCTGAACCGGCGGTAACCTTAAATGAAGGCGGGGCGGAAAGCGCTCCGATCCATTCTGCGGAAGAGCCGGCCACGTCCTCCTCCGAAACCAAAGTTTCCTGAAATCATGTCATCAGAGTCAGATATCGACGACAGCAAGGCTCCCTTGATGGAGCATATCATCGAGTTTCGTAACCGCCTGGTCTATTCGGTTATTACGCTGCTCGTGACGTTTATCCTATGCTATATCGTTAGTCAGGAACTGTTTTCCTTTCTGGTGAGGCCGCTTGTCGCCGCGATGGGAGATGATGTGGAAGGGCGCCGGATGATATTCACCGGCCTGCATGAAGCCTTTTTCACCAATATCAAAATTGCTTTCTTTGTCGCCCTGTTTGTTTCTTTCCCGATTATTGCCACCCAGATCTGGGCTTTTGTTGCGCCGGGTCTCTATAAGCATGAAAAGAAAGCCTTCCTGCCGTTTCTGGTGGTGACCCCGATCCTGTTTTTCTTAGGCGGTGCCCTGGCCTATGAAATCGTGATGCCGCTGGCCTGGAAATTCCTCTTGAGCTTTGAGACCAGCGGTGATGCATCGATGTATGCGCAGGGCTATTCGGCTCTTATCTCCGAATTCCCGGCGCTGGAGAACTATCTGCCGCCTCCTTCGGAACCGATGGCATTGCCCATCCAGGCGGAGACACGGGTGAGTGAGTATCTCAGCCTGTCCATGAAACTGATCTTTGCCTTTGGTCTGTGTTTTCAGTTGCCGGTTCTGCTGACGTTGCTTGGAAGGGTCGGGATTGTCACCTCTGCCGGACTGAAAGCGAAATTCAAATATTCGATTGTTTTCGCTTTTATCGCCGCTGCCATCCTGACACCGCCGGATCCGCTCTCGCAGATCACACTCGCTATTCCGATTATCCTGCTCTATGGCATTTCCATCTATAGTGTTCGCATGGTGGAGAAAAAGCGGGAAGCGCGGGATGCTGAAGATGAGTTTGACTAGCGGATGATTTGCATTTGGGCAACATCCTGACTGCCTGACATAATTTTATCTCCAACAAGTGGCTCGGCTCTGGACGGACAGAGCTCGGGCGCTTATACAACAAAGTTCCGACCGTAAGGTCACATCAAAAACAACCACTCCTGTTTCGAATGGCCAGAAGATGCTTGATTTAAAATGGATTCGTGAAAACCCGGACGCTCTGGACGCTGCTTTGGCACGTCGCAAGGCAGATCCCCTGTCCGCTCAGGTTGTTGCGCTTGACGAGAAACATCGTG
>DIYE01000226.1 GCA_002428885.1 Alphaproteobacteria bacterium UBA6062 | reverse complement strand
GCTTGTACCGACGGGTAAAAGACCGCACACTCATCCCGGCTTCACAGGCCAGATCAGAAACGGATACGGATTTGTGCAAATTGCCCGCTATCCAGCCATGCAAACGATCAAACTCCCCGGGACCATCCCGGGCTTGGGCCTGCAGGGCTGCGCTGAACTGCTGCTGTCCGCCCGGCCGCTTCAGGAAAACCACCAGTTCCCGGGCAATGGATAAAGAAACCTCCCGTCCCAGATCCGCCTCGACAAGCGCAAGGGAAAGATCAATGCCTGCCGTCACGCCGGCCGATGTCCAGACCGGTTCATCCCGGACATATATAGGGTCGGCCTGCACATCAATGGCCGGAAATTCCTCGGCCAGCCTTGCGCAGCGGCGCCAGTGCGTGGTCGCTTTTCGGTCGTTCAGCAATCCGGCGGCAGCCAGCAGAAAGGCTCCTGTACAAATGGAGACGGATCGCTTTGCAAAGGCACCCAGTTGCCGGATAGCCTGCTTGTGAGCCGCCTCCTGATAGACGGCAAAAACACCAGGCCCGCCCGCAACCATGAGCGTATCCAGACCGGTTTGCAGAATGTGCTGCACCGGAACAGTCTCGATCACAACGCCCACATCCGTCCGCACCGGACCGCCGACCAGCGAGCAATAGCGGATATCGTAAAACGCACCGTCAGAGTCGGCCTGTGATGCCCCGTGAAAAACCTGCACCGGACCTGAAATATCCAGCAGCAAAGCATCTTCAAAAAGAAACAGAACCAGTTTGTGGGGCTTATTCATGGATGATTGGCCTAATAAGTGTGCTCTATATAATTTACGCCAAATCTGAAATTTCTACAATCGAGGACATGAATCCAAGGAGATACCCACATGCTTGAACTACGCCCCAATTGTGAACTTTGCGATAAGGATCTGGGACCGCACGCCCCGGATGCCATGATCTGCTCATATGAATGTACTTATTGCAGCGACTGCGTCGCGAAAATCCTCAGAAATGTCTGCCCCAAATGCGGAGGCGGTTTCGAGAAAAGGCCGATGAGACCTCACAAAGCCTGGCGGGAGGAGTTTAAGCTTGGCCTCGAAAACCACCCGCCCTCGACCCGGCGGGTCCATAACACATTCTCCTCAGATACCATCGAAGCCCATGTGAAGCGTATTGAACATCTGGCCCCGAAGGACCGCTGAAAAACAGGCAACTGTTTCCAGGCCGGGCTCCAGTTGCGGGGCATGTCCAAAGCCATCAATTTTCAAATCCTCCTGTCTCAATCGGCAAATCGTTTGACTCAAAACCAATAAAGAGACAAACATGTCATAAGTGTTTTACACACCACACCTGTAAAATTCAGCGTATTCTTCTTTCATTTCCTGAAGAATAGGATACGAATAGGCGATGTTTGACATAGGGTTACTGTGCATCAGTATCCGTTTAACTGAGAAAAACGACAAGATTAGGCCGTATACGACCTAGCCGTTACGAGATACCCGCCATAACCAAGACAGACCAGCCGGTCTGGGAGGAGTAGATATGAAAATGTTTCTGAAAACCGCAACAATGGCGATGGCCGGCATGATTGCCGCCTCGGCTCCGGCCTTTGCTGAAGAATGGCGCTTCAATAACCCGCTGCCTGAAACCCGCCCTGAATCAGCCGAGCTGAACACATTTGCCGATGATGTAAATGCAGCGCTCGGCGATTCCTTCAAGCTGAAAATGTTCGGCGGCGGTTCTCTCGGTCTTAAAAATGCGGACGCCCTCAGATTCCTGCCGACCGGATCCGTAGAAATGAGCCTGATCTGGGCCAATTATCTCGGCCGGGATGCCCCTGCGCTGAGCTCCGTCTTTGTTCAGGGGTCTGTCGGTACGGTTGACGAGCTGAAAAAGGTTCTGCCGACGGTACGCGAGATTTATCAGGAAGAATTTGCCAAATGGGATGTGACGGCGGTCGGTTATGTGGCCATTCCCATGCTGTCCGTCTCCGTTTTCTGCCGGGATGAACCGGTTCGCACACTGGCAGCCCTGAAAACCAAGAAATTGCGGGTCTGGGCAAGGGATCAGGTTGAAACCTTCACGCGCCTCGGCGTCTCAGCCCAGATCATTCCCCAGGAAGACATGTATATCGCCTTGAAAACAGGCGTTGTGGATTGTGCCCTGTATCCGGCTCTTTATGCCCATACGGTCTCCCTGCAGGAAGTCGCCAAACATGCTTCTTTCCTCTATCCGATGGCGTCCGGCCCTTATGTCCTCGGTGTTTCCACCAAAAGGTGGAGCAAAACAGACGACAAAACCAAGGCGGCCATCACGACAGCTGCCAAGGCAATGTGGGACAGAACCAATCAGTATGACGACGATTACGAACGTGAGCTTGCCGCGCGCAAGAACATGGTCAAAGCCGGTGTCAACTGGCTGGAGGATTTCCCGAAAGAGGACCGCTCCCTGTTTATCGGCGCCGTTTCCGAATCCTGGAAAATTCTGGCGGAAGAAGCCGGCGGCCAGGCCCCGGAATATCGTCAGCGTGTCCTGAAGGCATTGGGCCGGTAATCAGCCTTCCATGCCAGGTTTGTTGAAAAATGCCGTCCGGCAAGGGCTTGAAAAACTGGCCCTTGCCATGGCGGCACTCGCTGTCGCCGGTATGGTGGCGATTGTCGGGATTATCGTCACCAGCGTTTTCATGCGCAAATTTGCCACGACACCGCTGCATATCACGGAAGAGCTGGTGGGGCTGATCCTCAGCGCTACCCTTTTTCTGGGATTACCGATGGTGACCCTGAAGGCACGCCATGTAAGGGTTTCCATCCTGGTGGACCGGCTGGGGGAACAGGGCCGGAAGATCCTGCAATTTCTGGCCCTGGTGATCGGCGTCGTGCTTTTCGCCTGGCTGCTGAGCGACGCCTTTCCCTGGTGGGAGTTCGCCCATCGCCTCAATCTGAAAACGGAAACGACCCGGATATTGCTGTATCCCTGGATGGCAGTTCTACCGGTTTCCCTCATTTTGACGGGCCTGATCTATCTTGCCCGTCTGCTCGGTATCATAGATCGCCTTGAAGACGCGTCGGAGCTCGAAGGCTAAGTTGAAACGTATAAAGGGGGCTCTCGGATGTTCTGGACAACGTTAATCGGGGCGTTGGTAGCAACGGCAGGAACCGGTGTGGCGCTTGGCGTCGCCCTCGGCCTGACCGGCATGATCATTCTCTATGTCTTTTCCAACGGTGCAACCGCCATCGCCATCGATGCGATCTGGGGTGTTTTCACCTCCTTCACGTTGAGCGCCGTTCCCATGTTTATCCTGCTGGGGGAAATCCTCCTCAGAAGCGGGATCAGCGAGCGCGCTTATTCTGCCTTTTCCCCGATCTTCCGGCCCGTTCCTGGCGGACTTCTACACACCAATATTGCTGTCTGTACTCTTTTCGGGGCGGTGAGCGGCTCCAGCCTTTCAACGGCGGCGGCGGTCGGTTCCGTGGCCTATCCGGAAATGACCAAGCGGGGATATGACAAGGATATGGTCGTGGGAAGCCTGGCCGGCGGCGGCACCCTCGGTCTTCTTATTCCGCCGAGCCTGTCCTTTCTCATATTCGGGGCGCTCACGGAAACCTCTATCGGACGGCTCTTTGCCGCCGGTATTGTACCGGGCCTGCTGGTCGGTCTGCTGTTCATGGTCTATATCCTGTTCCGCTGCCTGCAAAATCCGGCCATTGCCCCGAAAGATGACAGCGCCGGCTCGATCCGCCAGACCCTGTCCGGCCTTCGTCAGATCTGGCCGCTGGTCACCCTTATTCTGGCCGTGATCGGCAGTATTGTCTTTGGATTTGCCACCCCGACCGAAGCCGCCGGTGTCGGTGTTGTCCTCGCGGTTATCATCTCTTTCTTCTGGGGAGATATGACAGTTCGAAAGCTGGTGGAAAGCCTCTATAGCTCCGTCCTGGTTTTTTCCTCTGTCGGATTTCTGGTGCTTGGCGCGACAGTTCTTGCCCAGTCCGTCAGTATCCTCGGCATTCCCCAGGAAATCCTGCAGACGGCAGCGAATAGCGGGCTTGGCACTTACGGCATCTTCTTTATTGTCATCGCCATTTATCTGGTGCTGGGCTGTCTGTTTGACGGACTGTCCCTGATGATCATGACCCTGCCTGTTGTCTTTCCTCTGCTGACCGGGCTTGGATTTGATCCTATCTGGATCGGGGTGATCATCACCATCGTTATTGAAATCGGCCAGGTAACGCCGCCGGTCGGTCTTAATCTGTCGGTTCTCACATCCCTGACCAATAAAGAACTGAGCCTGGGCCGTGTGGCGATTGCGACAATCCCATATTGGATCATCCATCTGGTGATGATCCTGCTGCTGACCCTCTTCCCGGCCATTGCCCTGTTTGTCCCGGACCTGCTTTTCTAGATTGTCACACGTGAGGTTGATTATGCCCATCAGAATAAAACAGAAAAAATTCGGACCGGTTTTCCTGAGATACAGTGATGACGGATCGATTTCCTACGGAATGAACTCGGATAGCGTTGACAGTCCACACCCTCCGGTCGCAACGCCGGTTGATACTCTACTCGCCTCTCTCGGTGCCTGTATCATCAAATCCGTTGAATGGGCGGCCAACCAGAAAAAAACGGCTCTCAATCCCTATTCCGTTACGGTCTCGGGCCTGAAAGCCGGTGACCTGCCCAACCGGATTGAACGGCTGGATATCAGAGTGAGTGCGGACCTGACGGGAGATCCGGACCTTGCATCTGAGATCGTCAAACAGGCCAAATCCATCTGCACCGTCAGCAACAGCCTTAACTGCGAGGTCACATTGTCACTGGAAGCTGAGGGATAGGGAGACATTCCATATGGCAGCCGCGATACCGGTCAATGATACAATAACGCCTGACATGCTGGGAGCGGATCCCTATCCGATTTACAGGGATCTCAGGCGGGATATGCCGGTCGTACGGATCGCCTCCATTGACCGGATTGTCTTCACCAAGGCGGCCGATACCCATTTGGTGAAAACCAGTCCTAAGCTCTTTGGCTCCCATGATACAACAACACCCATGCAGCGTGCCTTTCGCGGTCATACGCTGATGCGCAAAGACGGTCAGGAGCATTTGAAGGAGCGCGCCGCCATGGCGGAGGCCTTATCGCTGGATACAATTGCCAACGAATGGACATCCGTTCTTACGCTAATCGCCCATGACTATATCAGCCGCCTGCCCCGGGGGGAGACGGTTGATTTACGGCCTCTGCTCGCGGAGCCGCTGGCCGCCCGCTGCCTGGCCCGTATTCTGGGACTGGACAGCGCCTCTGACGATGATATGCAGCACTGGGCCCCCACCCTGATCGCCGGTGCCATGAATGCGTCGCGGGATGAAGCTGTCTTTCAGCGCTGCGACGAGGCAAATGATGCCATGGATGCCTGCTTTAACCGGATGATCGATCAATTCCGTAAGGCCCCAAACTCATCGGTTCTGTCACACATGGCCAATGCCGCGGATCCCCTTCCATTCAGCCAGATGGGAACGAATTTGCGGATTTGTATCGGCGGGGGGCTTGTGGAAACTCGTGACGGGCTTCTGACAACCTTATTTGGTCTGCTGACCCATCCGGATCAGCTGAATCACTGCCGCTCCGAACAGCGGTGGCAGGCCGCCTGCGAAGAGGGACTGAGGTGGGTTGCACCCATTCAGACCAGCCCCAGAATAGCGTTGGAAGACACCGAAATCAGGGGATATCACATCCCGAAAGGGGAGACGGTCCTGGCCGCCCAGGCATCAGCTAATCACGATGAAGAGCTGTGGCGGATCCCGGAAAAGTTCGACATCACCCGCACACCGATCAGGCATCAGAGCTTCGGGGACGGCGCTCATAACTGCCTGGGACAGAATGTCTATCGTACCCTGATATCAGAGATTGTCCTACCCATGCTGTTTGACCGCTTTCCAAAACTCTCCCTTGAAGACCCTTCCGCAATCCGGTTTCAGGGATTCGGTTTTCGGGGTCCTGAGAGCTTCCCCGTCACATTGAACTAGGACCCTGATCCTAGAATGTTATTTGGCGCGAGAATTCCCGGGTGGCTTGCATAAAACACTATCCCGTGTTTAGTGTTCATCTTTCCAAACCTTTCCTGTTTTTTAGCAAGGCATCTTCATGAAACCGGGCAACAGCAAAGCCATTACCAAACTCTTCGATGTTGCGGTTGTGATGCCGACCATCGTCCGCCCCAGCCTGCTGGAAGCCCTGACATCGGTTTATGACCAGACATTTGAAGGAACTGTCCAGATCCTGGTGGGTGTCGACAGCCTGCAGGGCGAGAAATCGATCCTGGACAGGCTGGAAGACGGTATTCCGGACCGGATGACACTGACCCTGTTTGACCCCGGCTATTCCACCTCCAGCCGGCATGGCGGTATTCATTCTGCGCGGGACGGTGGTGCCCTTCGCACCCTGCTGTCGTTTCTTGCCCACAGTCGGTATGTGACTTATCTGGATGACGACAATCTCTGGCATCCCAACCATCTGTCCCACAGTTTAAAGGCCGTTGAGGGATATGACTGGGCTTATTCTCTTCGCTGGCTGGTCGATGAGGATACAAATCGTAAGCTGACCATCGACAAGTGGCATTCGGTCGGGCCGGGAAAAGGGATCATGCGGGGAACCAGCGGCGGTTTCGCGGATCCGAATACCCTGATTATCGATAAGTTGGCCTGCGCGGACCAGCTTTACCTATGGTCTGTCGAGGCAGAAGGTCGGGAGATCTTTGCCGGTGCCGACCGGAATTTTTTTGACGGCCTCGCCCGCCACAAATCAAGCAACGGCTCCCGGCGGGCGACCGTCTATTACAAGATGCGCCGCACCAATATCCTCTGGAAATATGTCCATGAGGAATGGCAGCGGCAAAAAGCCGAGAACTCTTCCTGAACAGATACCTTATTTCGACAGCAAGCGGTCAAAATAGGCGATAGTCTTTTGTAATCCTTGCGTCAATGAAACCGTCGGCTCCCAACCCAGTAGATCGCGGGCTTTCGTAATATCCGGACAGCGCTGCAGCGGATCATCCTGGGGCAGGGGGTGAAAGGTCAGTTCCGATGAAGAGTCTGTTAGCTCGATAATCTTTTCCGCCAGATCCCGGATGGCATACTCCTCCGGATTACCCACATTGACCGGGCCGGTCACCTCATCCGGCGCCCCCATCATCCGCACCATTCCCTCAATCATATCGTCCACATAACAGAAGGATCGGGTTTGCCGGCCATCCCCGAAGATGGAGATAGGTTCATTTTTAAGCGCCTGCACAATAAAGCTGGACACCACCCGTCCATCATCGGGATGCATATTGGGCCCGTAGGTATTGAAAATCCGCATCACCCGGATCTCCAGGCCATGCTGCTGATGATAGTCATGAAACAGGGTTTCGGCGCAGCGCTTTCCCTCATCATAGCAGGCCCTGGGTCCGAACGTGTTGACCCGCCCGCGATACTCCTCCGGTTGCGGGTGAATTTCCGGATCTCCATATACCTCGCTGGTGGAGGCTTGCAGGATCCTGGCCTTTACCCGCTTGGCCAGGCCCAGCATATTGATAGCACCATGCACGCTGGTCTTGTTGGTTTGAACCGGATCAAACTGATAGTGAACCGGCGATGCGGGACAGGCCAGATTATAGATCTCATCCACCTCCACATAGAGGGGAAAGGTCACATCATGACGCATCAGTTCAAAATTCCGGTACTCCAGAAGAGGATGGATGGTTTCCTTGCGGCCGGTAAAGAAATTATCCACGCAGAGGACATCATGCCCGCCCTCAACCAGACGTGCGCACAAATGGGATCCCAGGAACCCGGCCCCTCCGGTAACCAATATTCTTTTTGCCCGATGCATGACCCCTCACATTCTTCACCGCGTCACGGTAAGTGTTTATAGTGACGATCTTAATAGACTTTGAAAAGGCCGGGATAAACAAAGGATGTGCTTATCATGATCCGCCATAACCGCGACATTACCGGTCCGTTCGATGTGGCCGTGGTTATTCCAAGCCTTATTCGCCCCAGTCTTCTGCAAACCCTGAACTCCATATACCGACAGCATTTCAGCGGCACCATCCAGATTCTAGTCGGCGCAGACGGGGAGGCCCAACAACCGGATCTCCTGCATCTCTGGTCAGGCGCAACCGGAGATTGGGAAAAAACCGGCGCTGTAGACCGTTCCTTCGCCGAAGCCCTGATCCGGACCAAAAAGGCACGTGGTACCGGAAAAGCCAGCGTTCTATATAAAATAAACCGGGACAATATTCTCTGGCGCGGCATCCTTCAGGATTTGAAAGGAAAAAAGCAGGTTTAACACCTTTGCTTCCTCTCTATTCATCAAAGATGGCGACAGCCCGCGTAAAGCCCGCCGAAGCCGCCCGGATCTTGAAGGGAAAACAGCTGACGGTGAAACCATTGCCCGGCAGTTCCTCCAGGTTATGCAGTTTTTCAATATGGCAATAGCCGATTTCCATCCCGGCCCGATGCCCTTCCCAGATCAGGCCTGCATCGCCTGTTTGGTCAAACTTTTCTTTGGTATACACAAAGGGGGCATCCCAGCTCCAGGCATCAGTCCCGGTCACCCGCACACCCCGCTCCAGCAGATAGAGGGTGGCTTCCCGGCCCATGCCGCACCCTGTCGCTACATATTCGTCAGTCCCGTAAGCCTTACCGGCCGACGTGTTAACCACCACAATATCCAGCGGCTGCAGATCATGACCAATGCGCTTGAGCTCTGCTTCCACATCGGCGGCGGTGGCAACGTAACCGTCCTCCATATGTCGGAAATCCAGTTTGACACCGGGATTGAGGCACCATTCGAGCGGTACTTCATCAATGGTGATCGCCCGCTTCCCCTTATCCATGGTGGAATGAAAATGATAAGGCGCATCCAGATGGGTGCCGTTATGGGTCAGTGCATGCACCCATTCCACCGCCCAGCCTTCACTGTTCGGCAATTGATCCGTCCTCAGACCCGGGAAGAAATCCGCAACCTGCTGGGCTGTCGCCTTATGATCCAGATATTCGATTTGCGGTCCATATCCCGGTGGATCGGACAGTACCTCATTTTCCAGAAAAACCGATATATCGACAAAACGTCTTGCCATCTTTTCTCTCCAGTCAGATTTAAAGCAAAGCGGTACTGAGGGAGGGGAACAGGATTATCAGTCCCAGCACCACCAGCATGATCAGGGCAAACGGAAAAGCCCCTCTAAAAATATCCCCAAGCGTGATCCGCTCATCATCCAGTGTTCCCTTGATCACAAAGGCCGCTATCCCGAGCGGCGGGGTCAACAACCCGATCTCTACAGCCAGCACCGTGACAATACCGAACCATACCAGATCCACCCCGAAATCACTCATAATGGGCAGAACCAGCGGGATAAGGATCAACATGATGGAAGAACTGTCGAGAATGGTACCGAGCAGTAAAACCACGGCAACATACAGCATCAGGACAGACCAGAAACCGAAACCACCAGCGATAATCCAGTCTCCGAAAAAACCGGGAACACCGCTGATGCTCAACATCCGGCTATACATATTGGCGGCGATGATCAGGAAACAGATGGAGGCGGTTACATGACCGGTTTCCACGACCACATCCCAGAATTTCCTCCCGGTCATCTTGCCTTTGACAAAGGCGATCACCAGCGCCCCA
>DIYE01000019.1 GCA_002428885.1 Alphaproteobacteria bacterium UBA6062 | reverse complement strand
AGGCCAAGTTTCAGCCGTTCTATTCCCGCCCAGGCAATCATTGCGCCGTTATCGGTGCAAAGGGCCGGCGGCGGAACAATCAGGGAAAATCCCTTATCGGAGGCCAGTTTCTCCAGATTCTCCCGAAGCGCTTTATTGGCAGCCACACCGCCGGCAATGACGATGTTGCGGCATTCGGGATATTCTTCCGTGACGATTTTCAGAGCCTGTTTCGTGCGGCTCAGTAGTGATTCGATGGCGGCCATCTGAAAACTGGCGGCCAGATCCTTTTTGTCCTGTTCCGTTACGGTATCACCCAGAGATTCGAGCGATTGCCGGACCGCTGTTTTCAGGCCCGAAAAGGAAAAATCGCAGCCGGGCTTCCCCGTCATGGGGCGCGGCAGGTCAAATCGGGTTGCATCGCCGCCCGTTGCCGTTTTCTCCACGGCCGGTCCGCCCGGAAAACCCAGTCCCATCAGCTTGGCTGTTTTATCAAAAGCCTCCCCCACAGCGTCATCAATGGTGGTGCCAAGCCGTCTGAATTTTCCGACGCCTTCCACCACGAGAATCTGCGAATGTCCGCCGGAGACAAGTAATAGAAGGTATGGAAAGTCGATTTTGTCGGTCATCCGCACGGTAAGCGCATGGCCTTCCAGATGATTGACGCCAATAAGCGGTGCGCCGGTCACTGTTGCAATGGCTTTGGCGGTCATCAGCCCGACCAGAACACCTCCGATCAGGCCGGGGCCCGCAGTTGCAGCAACGCCGGACAGGTCCGAAAAGGAAACACCTGCTTCTTTCATGGCTTGTCCTGTCAGTCGGTCCATCTGGGTCACGTGGGCGCGGGCCGCAATTTCCGGAACCACACCGCCGAAAGGCGCATGTTCCTCCACTTGCGACAAGACAATGTTTGACAAAATCTCCCCTTCTGCCGTAACGACGGCAGCGGCAGTTTCATCGCAGCTACTTTCCAGACCGAGGACAATCATTTGTTTTCTGTTCAAAAGCGGTGCAAATTGGGTAAGGCTTTAGAGTATGATTCCTACCAAATGAAACATGCTCTATCATTGAACAGGTAATCTCACAACATGACGACCCATAAAAAGTACAGATTAGGGACAAGAGGCAGTCCGCTCGCCCTCGCTCAGGCCCGTGAAACCCGGGACAGGCTGCTCGCGGCGTATCCGGACCGCCTTAAAGAGGATGATCTGGAAATAGTGATTATCAAGACGACTGGGGATCAGATTCAGGACAGGGCGTTGAGCGAAGCAGGTGGCAAGGGACTGTTCGTCAAGGAAATTGAGGAAAAACTGCTATCGGGCGACATCGATTTTGCCGTCCACTCCATGAAAGATATGGAAACTGCATTGCCGGACGGACTGATCATCGATTGCATTTTGCCGCGGGAAGATCCGCGGGATGCCTTTATTTCCAAGGATGGAAAAAGCCTTGATGATCTGCCGGCAGGCTCTGTCGTCGGCACATCCAGCCTCAGGCGCCAGGCCCAGATTCTCAACCGACGACCGGACCTGGAGGTCTGCCTGTTCCGGGGCAGTGTCGAAACCCGCCTTCGCAAGCTGGAAGAAGGGCAGGCCGATGCCACACTGCTGGCTTGTGCCGGGCTGAACCGTCTGGAGAAGGCATCGGTGATCACGCACCCGCTGGAAAAGAAAGATATGCTGCCGGCGGTGGCACAGGGTGCCATCGGCATCGAGCACCGGGCTGCCGATAAGGATGTGGGAGCCTTGCTGAGCGCTATCAATCATGATGAAAGCCGCCTGCGCGTTACCTGCGAACGTGCCATGCTGGCGGAGCTGGACGGGTCCTGCCGTACGCCCATCGCTGGACACGCGATCCTGAGGGAGGATGGCCGGATTTATCTGGAGGCCAGTCTGCTCAGTCCGGATGGAACTCAGCGATTCGATGTGAGCGGTGATAGTGATCCGTCGGAAGCAAAAGAACTGGGTGCCCGGTTGGGCCGAGCCTTGAGAGACCAGGCCGGAGAAGATTTTCCGGTCTTTCAGATATAGGGAATTCTCGTGAAGCTGCTTGTCACCCGTCCGGATAATGTTGCTGCCGATCTTGGCCGCAGGCTGGAAGAGAGGGGGCATGACGTTCTGTATGCGCCGCTTTTGTCCATTGTCTATCGGGAAGAGATCCATCTGGATTTCGAGGGCGTACAGGCGCTGATCGTTACAAGTGCCAATGGTGTACGGGCTCTTGAAAAAGGCACAACTCGTCGGAACCTGCCGGTTTACGCCGTGGGAAACAGGTCTGCCGTATTGGCGCAGGAAGCCGGATTTGACACTGTTTTTTCAGCTGGCGGTGATGTGGAAGATCTTGCATCCCTCATCTGCAGTAAGGTTGATCCGCGCGGAGGTATCCTTCTTCATGCAGGCGGTGCCCGCCTGGCCGGTGACCTGAAGGGGATGTTGGAGGAAGCGGGGTTTTCCTATCAGAGGGAGATTCTCTATGAGGCGGTTGATGTGCAGGAATTACCGCCTGCGACATTAAGAGCGCTGGAACAGGAAGAGCTGGATGGTATACTCTTATTTTCGCCCCATACGGCCGGTATCTTTTCAAAGCATATTGAACAGGCGGGCCTGAACACACATCTGCGGAAGGTGACCGCCTGGTGCCTGAGTGCGAGTGTGGCTGACAAGCTGACGGAACTGCCTTTTGCATCCCGTCATGTGGCGGATGAGCCGACGGAAGACAGTTTGCTGGCGGCGTTAAACAGTAGCCAGGTGTATAACAGTGACAAGGGCAGGACGAGGGAGCAAAGCGTGTCCGATAAACCGACCCGGGACAACCCGGAAGAGGCAGAAACCGAGCCTCAGGCTGATAAGACAGGTGCCGGAACAGGGGAAATGTCCCACGAACCGCTGCCTGACTCTTTGACGGCACCGGCGGCGGAAAAGGATCCTGCGCCGCAGTCCGCCGGAAAGTCCAGACTTGGGCTTATTGCCGTTGCTTTGCTGGTGGTTTTTTGCCTTGGCGTGGCCGCCTGGCCGCTTCTCTATCCGAAAGTCGCGCCGATGCTGCCGGAACAGACCCGTCAAATCGTAGCCGGATATTTCGGACTTTCAGAAGATAAAAACGAGGATCTTGAAAAACGTCTGGCCGCCCTTGAACAATCTCTGGCGGCCATTCAGTTGCCGGCACCGACAGATTTGTCGCCGGTTCAGTCGGGCCTGAAGGGAGCGCAGGATAATCTTGCCGATCTTGGGGACGATGTCAGGGGCCTGAAATCGAAAACTGAAAAAGACATCGGGGATCTGACGGATCTGCTGACGCGTGAAGGCGGTCGACTTGAAGCCGTTGAAGCCTCGATAACAGCTCTCAAGGAACAACTGATAACTGTTCGAAAAACCGCCGAAAACCGGGAGGTCGCGCCGTCTAAACCTGTATCTCCCGCTCCTGAGGTTATGGCGACCCTGGATAATCTGCAGGCTGCTGTGGATCGGCTGAAAGACGAATTGGCTTCAGTTAAATCGGATGTCTCTTCTTCGGCGGAACAAGCATCCGGTCAGAAAGATCAGATTTCCGCATTGTCAGCCGCCCTGAAGTCCCAGCTTGAAAAGCAGTCCGAGCAGGACGGTAATGCTGAAGAAGCCCTGGTGCTTCTGGCCCTTGGGGAACTGCAGCGGGAAAGCCGGGGATCCGAAGCCTTCAGCGGCGCTGTAGAGCAGGCTCTTTCCGTGACCCCTGAAGGTATGCATACAGACCTGGCTGACCTCATGACAGTTGCGAAGGTGGGGGCGCCGACGGATCGGGATCTGAGGGCTGGCTTTGAAGAGATTGCCGGTGATATTGCCCAGGCATCCCGCCTTCCGGACAGTGAAACCTGGTATGGCAAGACCCTGCATAACCTGGCGTCTCTTGTTAAATTTCGCCGGATCGATGATGTCACCGGTGACAGTGTTGATGCTATCGTTGCCCGAGCGGAACAGAAACTGGCAGGCCGGGATCTGGCCGGCGCGGTAAAAGTTGTGGAAAGCCTGCAGGGCGAGGCGGCAGATGTTGCGAAAGACTGGCTTAGCCAGGCGAAAGCCCGTCTGCTGATTGATCAGACGCTGTCAAAGCTTCTGAGCCAGGCCAGTGCTGCTGCGCTTGGCAGCGATGGCTGATCGGGGGCGGCGATGATTAGATCCTTTTATCTGTTTATTCTGATTGGCCTTCTGGCGCTGGGCGGTGTCTGGCTCGCGGACAATCCGGGCCGGGTGGCCGTTCGCTGGGATA
>DIYE01000242.1 GCA_002428885.1 Alphaproteobacteria bacterium UBA6062 | reverse complement strand
TGGTTCAGGGCGATGTGGGCAGCGGGAAAACCATGGTCGCACTCATGTCTATCTTGCAGGCAGTGGAATCCGGCGCCCAGGCGGCCCTCATGGCGCCAACGGAGATCCTTGCCAGGCAACATCTGGAAGGCTTGCGTCCTTATCTTGAACAGATCGGTCTTAAATGCGCGCTGATAACAGGTCGCCTAAAGGGTAAGAAAAGAGAAGCGGTTCTGCAGGAGCTTGCCGCCGGCGATCTTCATGTTGTGATCGGCACCCACGCTCTTTTCCAGGAAGATGTACTCTATCATGATCTGGGGCTGGCCGTTATCGATGAACAACATCGCTTTGGTGTTCATCAGCGTCTGTCGTTAAGTGCCAAAGGCCGCCCGGAAAATGGCGGTGTGGATGTGCTTGTGATGACGGCTACTCCGATCCCCAGGACATTGGCGCTGACAGCATATGGCGATATGGATGTATCGGTGATTGCTGAAAAACCGCCTGGCAGGAAACCTGTTGATACGCGGGCCATCGAAATTGAAAGACTGGATGATCTCGCAACCGGTCTCGCCCGTAAACTGGCTTATAATGAGCGCATATACTGGGTCTGTCCCCTCGTTGAGGAAAGCGAAGTTAGTGATCTTGCGGCAGCGGAAGACCGCCATACTTACCTGAACGCCCTGTATCCGGGAGATATCGGCCTTGTTCACGGCAAGATGAAAGCCGATGAAAAAGAAGCGGCTATGGAGGCCTTCAAATCCGGCGAGACAAAGGTTCTGGTGGCGACAACCGTTATTGAAGTCGGCGTGGATGTGCCGGAAGCCACTGTTATGATCATCGAACATGCGGAACGGTTTGGCCTTGCGCAACTTCATCAGTTGAGAGGACGCGTTGGCCGAGGCGGATTACCGGGAACCTGCCTGCTTCTTTATGCAGGTCCTCTCGGTGAAACTCAAAAAGCCCGGCTTAAAATCATGCGTGAAACCGAAGACGGTTTTTTGATCGCCGAAGAAGATCTACGTCTTCGCGGCGCCGGAGAATTACTGGGAACCCGGCAAAGCGGTTTGCCGGAATTCAGAGTTGCCGACCTGCAAGCCCACTCACGCCTCATCGCCATCGCTCGAGATGATGCCAAACTGGTGTTGGAAAAGGATCCTGACCTTACTTCCGAACGAGGAAAAGCCATTCGAACACTGCTTTATTTATTCGAAAGAGATAGCGCCATTCGTTATCTGCAATCAGGATGAGATAGCCAAAATACCCGCAAATACCTGAACACCGCATATGAACCAGGCAGCCACGCGCGCCCTTAAATAGGCTCGCGTCCACAAAGCATGCCAAAGTATAAAACACACAAAAATACTCGAGATCGGCGCAAGATAGAGAAGCACAACAACACTATATAACGCCGTTTCGCTGGTTAGCATCATTGGAGCAAAAATAGCGACAAAGACCCAATAAGGCAGGGCTACCAGAAGCAAAATATGTGTTATCAGGATAAATAACTTTGACACTGGAAATCCCCTTTATACTTTTCCAACACGCCATAACATAATATAAGATAAAAAATTAATCCTTCATTACGGGTATAAAGACGGTATGCGTTATTTAGTTTTACTCCTGTTCTTCGCAATCAGCGGATGTGCCTCATACAGCAATATTAATCAGCTACCGGATAATCAGAGGGGCAAAGCCTGGCCTCGGACAGTTCCAGGTGCCAAAGCAACGCTTGTTGTTGTAAATCCTTATAAAAGGGACTGTTGCGGCGCCTCGCCTGTCTATAAAATCAACGTCCGATCACAGGATGTTCTTTATCGTAGCCGAGACCTGCTACCCATTGAAGATTTTTTCTGCCTGAATTTATCTCCTGGACAGTATACGGTTTCTCTCTCTTTTCCATCAAAACCGACCGAGAAATCTTCAATTTCCCTTAGCTTGCATAACGGCGAAGTAACATTCATTGCAGCAGAGGTCGATCTAAGAAGAAGATCAAAAGGCCCTATGGGTAAAGTTTATCAGTTGGGCAAAAATAATGGCATGTTCTATGTAACCCGTGCCTTGGATCGCTGGCAAAAACAAAACTGGTCCAGAAAATTGATCAATAAACGCCTTTCATGCCCCACGGAAATCACATCTTAGATGCTTTTAGCTGTTATTTATCCGACTCGTTTTTAAGTTCTGACGTCCCTTCAGGCCAGATCATACCGGCTGATATAACCAGTTTCACCCCTTCCTCAACTGACATATCCAGAAATTTCAGATCTTTCTTGGGACAGAATAACAGAAAACCCGATGTCGGGTTGGGGGTCGTCGGCAGGAAGACGCTAATCATGGTATCATCCGTCATATCGGAGACCTCCCCCTTTGCCTCGCTGGTGACAAAGGCAACCGCCCACAATCCTTTTCGCGGATATTCAATCAGCACAACGTCCCGAAAAGACGTACTGGATTGCGCCAGAACAGTTTCCATGATCTGCTTAAGGGCGTTGTAAATTGTCCGTACAACCGGCATGCGGCCGACAATCCGCTCTCCAAAGTGAAGAAAAGAGCGGCCTAAAAAGTTTGCTGTCAGGAAACCGATCAGGATTAAAAAGAAGACGGCGATCAGAACCCCAAGTCCCGGCACACCAAACGGCAAATATGTTTCCGGATTATATCGCGCAGGGATAAGCGGTGTGATATTGGCATCAACAAAATCAACGAAGATATATGTCAGGTAGATCGTGATAGCAATCGGTGCTGTCACGACAATACCGGTCAGAAAATAGTTCCTCAATCGGGCCCAGGCACCTACTTTGGGAGCAGGTTCAACCAAGATCGGTTTCACGGACTCCTCAGATCCCTGTTCTGGGTTATTTTGCTCATTCATCCCGTATTATTCCCGATAACCTGTTTTAGAGAAGGCAAGACTACACTCTCTGTATGTAGGAATTATGCCGTTAAATGTCATCCTGCACATTTCCTATAAACCGATCATTAACAGACTTCGACTAACATGCCTTCAGCTTCTTGATTTGCGTATGTTCGCCATTTTGAGTCATCTGTACTTATAGAGACCGGATTTTGAATTTACTATTTAAAAACAAATCCTTCATTTATGTCTCCGGGCTGTTGGTCGCGGCAGTTGCTGCCCTTGGACTCTCAAATCTGCTTTACGGTGACCTGATACCATTCGCTGCAGGCCTAACTGTCGGTCTTGCCGGAGCCTTAATCTATATCATTCAGGCCGGAAATTCAGACTGTGACCAAAAGGTATCTGAAATCAAAGTCCAGCATTCCCAATTGAAGGATGCCGTCGAAGCCCTGGATGAGGGCTTTCTGCTATTTGATAAAGATCAGAAAATTGTCGTCGCCAATAAAAAAGTCCGGGATTTCTATGAAGGACTAAATGCAGATATTGTTGCCGGCGCAGACCGGCGGGAATTGA
>DIYE01000134.1 GCA_002428885.1 Alphaproteobacteria bacterium UBA6062 | reverse complement strand
TTGAATTAACGGATGGTGTCGGTGCGGCGGCAACAGCCGGACCGGTCGGCGCGGCTTGCGTCACTTCAGGAGGCGGTGCAACCGGCGCTTTGGGGCGCGGTGCAGCTTGCTGCGCTGTATCGGCCCGCAACTGTTCATCTGTATATTGCGCGTTCTGTCGATCCGCCTTCAAGCCTTCCTGAATATCCTCGGCTTCCTGAATGGAAACGGTTTTACCGGCTTCATCAGGGACCTCACCCAGTTTAGGATACTCCCCTTCGGGTTGCGCGATCTGTTCAGGACGATCCGCGTCTCCGTCCCCGTCGAACCAAGTCCCCGGATTAACCCAGTCCGGCGTAGAACAACCGGCCAGCATCAGCATGGATGCGGCAATCGCTATTCTGGAGACACCTTTTTGGAGAGTTTCAATATCAAAGGAAGAGGAGATCTGCATATTCACCATTTTTTCTCGCCCGTAACCTGCATCTATCTGCGGACCTTTCATCCGGACAGGCGGCGCTTTCTTATCAGCGCCCGCACTTTTTAAAATTCCGAATAACTTAAAGCATATAGGGGACAATTCCGCAATCATTTCGACGTCCTGCCCAAAAAATGGCTTAGAAATTCCTTTTTTGGATGTGTTCGCTGTAGCATTTGTTAATATGGATAAAAGCTGGTTTTAAGCATGCCAAGCCGCAGAGGTGCCACATGGCGGAAAAATGGGACAGTTCTCAAACCAACGAACTTATGGAACAATCCAAAGAGTTCTCAGAAAACCTGTCGCGTATCACCCAGCAAAGTCAGGATATTCTCAACGAATTTTATAACAGCCAGAAAAATGCGGATTTCGATCCGGATCCCCTTAATATCGGCGGGGCGTTTCTCGATCTCGCCGCCAAGATGTCTGCAGATCCTGCTAAGCTCATCAATGCCCAGGCCGCCCTCTGGCAGGGATATGTGGACATCTGGCGGAATATGGCGAATGCTGCCGGCGGTGAAGAAACAAAACCGGTTATCGCGCCGGAAAAAGGGGATAAGCGTTTCAAGTCGGAAGAATGGAGCAAAAACCAGATTTTCGATTATATCAAACAGACATACCTCCTTACCGCCAAATGGGTGAATGATACAGTCGCCGATGTTGAAGGCCTGGATGACCGGGCCCGCCATAAGGTGGATTTTTATACCAAGCAATATACAGACGCTCTTTCGCCAACCAATTTCTTCTGGTCTAACCCGGATGTCCTGAAATATACGCTGGAGACCAAAGGCGAGAACCTGGTTCACGGCCTTGAAAACTTGCTGGAAGACCTTAAAACCGGCCGTGGCCAGATCAACCCGCGCATGGTTCCGGAAGGCGCTTTCGAGGTCGGCCGCAATGTTGCCGTTACACCCGGCAAAGTCATCTATCAGAATGACATGATGCAGCTTTTGCAGTTCGAACCATCAACCGATAAAGTTTATAAGAAGCCGCTTCTGATAACGCCCCCCTGGATCAATAAATATTATATCCTTGACCTCAAACAGGAAAATTCCTTCATCAAATGGTGTGTAGACCAAGGCTATACGGTCTTTGTCATCTCCTGGATCAATCCGGACGAGAAGCATATTGACCGGACCTTTGAGAGCTATATGTCTGAAGGCATTCTGGCCGCGCTTGACGCTATTGAGCAGAGTATCGGGGAAACGGAAGTCACCGCGATCGGCTATTGCATCGGTGGAACACTCATGTCCGCCACACTCGCCTATCTGGCAGCTATCGGGGAAAGCCGTATTACGGCCTGTACCTTCTTCGCTGCGCAAATGGACTTCGAAGATGCAGGCGAATTGCTTCTTTTCACCGATGAAGAGCAAATCCTGATGATCGAGCGTAAAATGGAAACTGCCGGTTTTCTGGAAGGTCGCAATATGGCGACAACCTTCAATATGCTGCGCTCCAATGATTTGATCTGGTCTTTTGTGATCAATAACTATCTGATGGGTAAGGATCCATTTCCGTTCGATCTGCTCTTCTGGAATTCAGACACAACAAACATGCCGCCGAAAATGCACAGTTTCTATCTTAGGAACATGTATCAGCGAAACCTGTTGCAGGAACCGGGTGGCCTGACGCTGGGCGGACAGCCAATTGATCTGTCAAAAGTTAAAATCCCGATTTTTGTCCAGGCCAGTAAAGAGGACCATATCGCCCCGTTTGAATCCGTCTTCAAGGCAACGAGACTGATGAGCGGTCCTGCAGAATTCATGCTGGCAGGCTCCGGCCATATCGCCGGCGTGATCAACCATCCGGATGCCAATAAGTATCAACACTGGGTGAATGGCAGCAAAAGGAAATACGAGACGGCAAAAGACTGGATGGCGGATGCGGAAGAGCATCCCGGCTCCTGGTGGCCGCACTGGCATAAGTGGCTATCTAAAAAATCCGGCGCCAAAGTCGCCGCCCGCAATCCATCAAAAGGCAAACTGAAACCGCTTGAGGACGCCCCGGGCAGCTACGTCAAAACCAAAGCAAAACCGGGAAAATCTCAATAAAATCTAGCGTTTTTCTGCTTCCGCCTTATACACTTGTGCCAATTCGGCATAATGCTTGGCGCCGCTGGTGAGATTTTCTCTCTGCTCGTCCGTCAGGTCACGGATATATTTGGCCGGTGTTCCGCCCCAAAGCTGCCCGGACGGCACACGCTTGTTGGGGGTTAGCAAGGCACCGGCCGCCACCATAGCGCCGCTTTCAACAACGGCACCGTCCAACACGGTTGCCCCCATACCGACGAAGCTGCCATCTTCCAGCGTACAACCGTGAATAATACAGTTATGTCCGACCAGCACATCATCGCCAACCACCGTCGGGAATGTGCCGTTGGACACATGAATAACGGTGCCGTCCTGAATATTGCTGCGCTCTCCGATACGGATATAATTCACGTCGCCGCGGATAACGCAGTTAAACCAGATACTGGATTTATCACCAATCACCACATCACCGATCACGTCGGCAGACGACGCGATATAGGCGCTTTCTGCAATGACCGGATTGGTTCCCTTGAAAGGCAGAATATTGGCTTTCATCTGATGTCCCTTCTCTTTCTTGTTATTCGTTAGGGTCTAGGGGAATAAAGGCGCCTGCTCCAGCCCGAGTGTTTCTTCAAAGCCGAACATCAGGTTCATATTCTGAACCGCCTGGCCGCTGGAGCCCTTAACCAGATTGTCAATAGCTGCAATCACTGTCGCCCGCCCCGGTATCCGGTCTTCAAAGGCATTAATGACACAGAGATTGGATCCCCGAACCATCTGGGTCTGTGGCATGGCACCATCAGACAGCAGCCGGACAAAGGGTTCATTTTCAAAAGCGTTATGATAGGCGCCTTTCAGATCCGCTACTGTCTTGCCGCCCGTCAGTCTCACATGACAGGTCACAAGCTCACCCCGGCTCATGGGGATCAGGTGCGGGACAAAATTCACCCGGATATCGCCTGCGGCAACACCGGCGGATTTGGCAATTTCCTGCTCGATTTCAGGCGCATGCCGATGCTTCGCAACACTATAAGGGCTTAGCCCCTCACCTGCTTCGCTGAACAGCGTATTCTGCTTGAGGCCCCGGCCGGCACCGGTAATACCGGACTTGGCATCAATCACGATATCCTCCGGGTCCACCAATCCTGCTGAGACCAGCGGCAACATGGCCAGCAACGCTGCTGTCGGATAACATCCGGGACAGGCAACCAGCCGGGCCGCCTTCACATCGTCCCGGTTAAATTCCGTCAGGCCGTAAACCGCTTTTTTCTGCAACTCCAGCGCCCGGTGCTCATGACCGTACCATTCTGCGTAGGTTTCAGGGTCTCTGAGCCGGAAATCCGCGGACAGATCCACCACTTTCACACTGCCCGGCAGGGTTGCGATGATTTCCTGGGTCGTCCCGTGAGGAAGGCCACAAAAGACCACATCCACAGATGACCAGTCCGCATCGGCGACCGAGATCATATCCGGCAGACCATAACCGCCCAGATGCGGATACACTTCCTCAACGGACTGACCGGCCTTCCGGTCTGCCGTCAATAAAGTCAAATCGACGCCCGGATGCCGGAGCAGCAGGCGCATGGCCTCTGCTCCCGTATATCCGCTTGCTCCAAGGATACCGGCTTTGATGGTTTTTTGTGTCGATGTCATTGTTATTTCCAGGCTGTCTGATAAGCCTGCCTTCAAAAGAAAATTATGTCAGATAAGATTGATGTTCACCTTTGAGCGCCTTGTCTGCAAACCAGATCAAGAGATTCAAATCAAAGGTCTCGCGAGCCTCTTCATCCATTCGGAGTCGGCCTCGCTTCAATCCTGACAGGATTTCTTTCTGTGCTTTTCGGAGTAGAGCGTTTCTGATGGAGCCGCGGACATCAAGCTGATCTTTCATCTCTTCCAGCAACTCGTCACCGGTCAACTCATGAGTATGATCCTTCACTTTGAACGCAAAGCGCCCTTCGGCATTCAACGTAATGCCAAGCGCTTCAACGGTCAGGTCATCCACATTTGTGATCGGGTAGTCCATTCGCTCGCTTATTCTTTCTCTCTTCGGGAAAGATGTCATACACCAATTCAGGAAACTGGCAAAGTCTTCTCGTAATAATATTCGATTGTATGACTGAGATCATTCAGGGTCCGAGTTTCCGTTCCGCCAACAAAGCCGCGTTTTTCATAGAGTGCATGGGCATTGGTGAAACGGGTATCCGTCCAGAGAAGAATGGCGGAAGCCCCTCTGTTTTCTGCAGCGTTCTCCACAAGGCTGCAAAGATGACTGGCAAGCCCCTGACGTCGAATAGCGCTGTCTACATAGAGATGCTTGAGTTCGACAACCTGCTTATCCGGCGCATACCCGATGGATCCGACAAGCTGACCATCTTTTTCCGCAACCCAGAACTCGCCGCCCTTATCAGCAAAGTAAGAAGCAATATGGCGAAGCTGCGGCTCTTCTGCATCCACATCCAGAATGCAGCCTTCATATTCGGCATAGCATTTATCAATCAGGGCAATCAGCCTGTCCGCATCATCATCTTTGGCGGGCCGGTAGGTAATATCCGTCATGGGGAACCGTCATACATATCATTCAACAGGCCGTCACTATAGGCATCACCACGGAAAATTAAAGCCCCATGGTCTCCGCCAGTTCCTGATCTGCTTCTTTCGCTGCTTTTTCCTGACGGATCTGCTTCAGACGCTCTTTCTGTTTTAGAAATTCATGGAGGATTGCCCCGGTCAGGGTAATCGCAATAATGATCACCGCCAGGGCACTAAGATCCGGCTGAGTTCCCATCCGCACCTTTCCGGCCAGGACTGTTGTTAAGGTGCTTTCCGCCTGAATGGTAAAAACGGTGGTATTATAGTTTTCAAAAGATGTGAGAAAGGCCAGAACCGCCGCCGAAAAGATCGCCGGCCTCAAGAACGGCACCATAATCTTCCAGAAAACCTGAACATGGCTTGCCCCGAGATCCAGCGCTGCTTCTTCCTGCGTTCGGTCAAAGCGGGCCAGCCGAGCCAAGAAGACCAACATGCAATAGGCGGAAATAAATGTTGATTGCCCAACGATGGTCAGCCACATACCATTGTAAAAGAGGCTCTCATACTCAGCATTAACCGCCGTGCCCATCCGGTCCCAGAACACCAGAGTGGAGATCCCCAGAATAACGCCCGGTGTCAGAACCGGTGAGACAACCACCATATAATAATAGGGCCTCACCCGTTCATAAATCTGCGTCATCATCAGGGCGGCAGCCAGACCGATGGGAACGGACAGGCAGACAACACCAAGGCCGATCCACAGGCTGTTGATCAAGCCGTCGGTCATCTGATCATCTTCCAGAAGCTGGACAAACCAGGCGGTCGTGAAACCTTCCCAGGGCGTAACCTGGGGGAAGGATGTGGCGTTGAAGGCCGTAATGCCCATCATGATCAGCGGGCCGAAGAGATATCCGAAAAACAGCAGGATATAAAAACCCACCATCAGGCGCATGATAGTTCGGGACGTCATTTTGTGATCTCCCCGAGCGATACTTTAAAGATCTTCATCACCGTCATCACAAAGGCGATACAGGCGATCAGCAAGACAAAGGCGTAAGCCGACCCCTGCGGCCAGTTTCCGCCGGTATTAAACCACTGATAAATCACCTGGGTAAACCAGAGACTGCTGGGTCCGCCAAGGATCTGCGGTGCCGCCAGGGCACCGGCAGACAACATGAAAACCATGGTGCAGGCTGAGGCAATACCCGGCTTCGCGTGGGGAATAACCACCCGCCAGTGGATACGCCACCAGGGGGCACCAAGATCTCTTGCGGCTTCAATCTGGTTATGATCAAGGCTTTCTATGGCATTGAAAATCGGGAAGATCATCAGAAGAATGTACGCATAACTTAGGCCAGCATAGAGCCCGACATCAGCTCTGAGGAAATCAAACGGCTCATCCCAGATGCCGAGATAAATGAGGAAACTGTTGATCACACCACCGGTTCCGAACAGGATCCTGAAAGCAAAGGCACGCAGGATTTCGTTGACCCAGAATGGCACGATCAGGGCCAGGATCAGCAGGCGCGCTTTCCCTCCTTTTGCTACCTGCGCCATATAATAGGCAATGGGATAACAAAGGGCGAGGTCCAGCAAGGTCACAAAAATACTGGCCAGCATGGTTTTCAGGAAAACCGTCAGATGCAGCCAGTTCAGGAATTCCTCATCCGTCTCCCTTCCGAAAATAAGATACTGATAGTTTTTAACCGTATGAACGTCTTTCGGACCGCCGATTTCCGCCAACGGCAGATTATGGCGGAAGGAAAAATCCACCATATAAAGCTGCGGCAGGATAATCATAAAGACCACCCAGGCCACAACAGCCAGAATGAGATAGAGGGAGAGGAAAGCACCATTCCGCCGTACAAAATTCACGGCCGAGACCGAGGACCAGATATTTCCTGCATTTTTTCGCACCAGCGGTTGCAGCAAAAGTGCCAGCAAAACCGCACTGAAAATGATCAAAAAATCACTCATCTGCCAGATCCCCAAGCGGCAACGCAACCGCCTGATCAGCCGAGAAACAGACATTCAACAACAAACCGGGTGTGAACGGCTGCGCCTCACCTGTATTTGGAATAGAGGCAATAATCGGTTTTCGGGACGGCCCCTGGATGGAGATCAGACGCACGGCTCCTTCAAAGGCTTCAGAAACAACCGGCGCCGTAAAACTGTTCTCAGGTGTGTCGGCGCTTGCCGCAGTGTCACCCTTGGTGGATAGCTTTAGATTTTCAGGACGGATGAAGACATACGCCTCGTCTCCGGCCTCTAGCCCGCCTGGATTTCTGGCTCGCATGCGTGCGATACCACAATCCAGAACAGCAAACTCCTGATCGCAGGAAAGAACCTTTCCTTGCAGCGGATTGTTTTCACCAACAAAAGACGCGACAAAGGCCGTCTCTGGATGATCATAAATCGTGCTGCCATCCCCAACCTGCTGAATACGACCGGCACTCATGACAGCGATCCGGTCGGACATGGTCAGTGCCTCTCCCTGATCATGGGTAATATAGATAAAGGTAATTCCCACCCGTTGCTGAATTTCCCTGAGCTCCGTCCTCATATGCTGACGGAGTTTCAGATCAAGGGCTGAAAGCGGCTCGTCAAGCAGAAGAACCTGGGGTTCCACGGCCAGCGCTCTGGCAATCGCCACTCTTTGGCGCTGCCCGCCGGACAGTTCGGATACCAGCTTGTCCCCCTGCCCTTTCAAGGCGATCAGGTCGAGAAGCTGCATCGCTTTGTCCCGGCGGTTCAGTTTATTAACACCCCTGACTTCAAGACCAAAGGCGATATTTTCGGCAACCGTCATCAGCGGAAACAAAGCCAGATTTTGAAAGATCAGGGCTGTTTGGCGTTTGTTGGGACCGATCCCCAGCATATCTCTGCCACCGATCCTCACGGCACCTTCCGTAGGGTCGTTAAACCCTGAAATCGCCCGGAGGATCGTTGTTTTGCCACATCCGGAGGGACCAAGAAAACTAAAGAACTCTCCCCCGTTTATTTTAAGATGAGCATCCCTGACAGCGGTAAAATCACCAAATCGGATCGTCAGGTGATCCAGCTCCACATCTGCACTCATAGACTAAATCCCGGCATGGACCGGCCACTGAAATTCTTTTTATTTCAGCAGGCTCCGGTATCATCTTGATACCTCCCAAGGAAACGGGAACAGTGCCCCGCTTCCGCAAGAGAATGGATAAGATCAGGCTGCGACAAATTTGTCGCGATACTGATTGCGGATTTCCGCATACCAGGAAGGTGTGGCAGGCCATGGCCACAATTTATCAAGCGCATCACCCGGATAGGCGGAGGCGAAGGCTTTCTTGCTCTCTGCCGTCAAATGATCGGCTGCGCCATTCGCGACGGAATTATAGCCCGTCTCGTTAGCCAGAAGACCGCCCATTTCCGGCTTATTTGCGAATTTGATAAATTCGTAAATGGCATCCGTATTACGGGCACCCACCGGAATGGCAAGACCATCAACCCAGGTAAAGGCACCCTCTTTCGGCGCCAGGAAGCGAACCGGTTTTCCTTCCTTGAAGAGACGAAGCGGCGGACCATCCCAAGTTTGCCCAATCACAACGCCATTTTGCATGAAGCCGTTAATCTGTCCATCGGCGTCATTCCAGAACTGCTTGATCCAGGGCTTATGCTTAACCGCAAATTTTGTGATCGCATCCCAGATTTTTCGCATCTTTTCTTCTGATTCATAAGCTTCCGTAAAGGGGGGTAAATCTCCTTTCCCTTCCAGATAACGGCCAATACCAGCCATCATGGAATGGGGGCGTCCCATCACTTTACCCTCCATTTCAGGACGCCAAAGGTCTCCATAGGACAACTGACCGTATTCTGTGTTGAATTTATCCGTGCGATAAGCCATTGCCTCGGTTCCCCAAAGGAAAGGTAAATGGCGCGGCTTTCCATCCCAGGAGAATTTCGAGGAGATATTCAGCATGGAAGGTAAAACGGCACCGGTATCCACCCGATTCATATCAATGGTTCCCAGTAACCCGAGATCCTGCCACTGGCTGCCGCGATCATTTGTCGGGCTGATCAGATCAAAGCCCCGCCCTTTGGTTGCCTTGAGCTTGTTGAGGAGTTCTTCATTTGATCCGTAGGGGGTATGCTTAATGGAGATACCCGTCGCAGCCTTGAATTTTTCCCTGAAAGGTTTCGGCAAATAATCGGACCACATCATAATATTAAGGGTGCCGGACGAAGAAAAAGCGTCCTGGACAACCCAGGGGCCCATAGCCGCAGCCGACCCGAGAAGAGCCGCACTTTTAAGAACGCCCCGCCGTGAATGCCCTTTCGCTGCCTTGACCGTTTTTTCCGCTGAAATCTGAGATTTTGTTTTCCTGATCATTCCATCATTCCCTGTTGCTGATCGAAAATTCAGGCACGCATTCTCCCCGTAATTATCCGGGTTAAACGGATCTCCTCCCAAGATCGAACATGCCTAAAACTCTCCTGCTGTTTGACATCTGCATAAACTGATTTACGGATCGATTTGGACGATTTTCTAATTTTTATAAGTGAAATATTACGCAGATTAAAATCCGAGACTCAAGCACAAAACCAGCATCAATGAAGAGATTTTAACCAGAGAATTGTTCTCTCATGACGATACAAACGCCTTGCCTTTAAAGCACGCCACAAAAAAAGGCGGCAAATGCCGCCTTTTCAATCACCTTGTAAAAAAAGGTTCAGAGAATTTTCAGCTCTTCTGCTGAGGATTTCCCATTTCTGCCTTCAACCAGTTCGTAAGAAACTTTCTGATTTTCCTGCAGGGATTTCAGGCCGGCTTTTTCGACCGCTGAAATATGGACAAATGCATCCGCGCCACCGGCGTCAGGTTCAATGAAACCGAAGCCTTTTGTTGGGTTAAACCATTTTACTGTACCTGTCGCCATCTTGTGTCTCCCGGATACACCTTCTTCACTTTCATTTTGAACGCGCATCCAATATCTGGAATAGTTAAACAATAGAGTTATGACATGGAAATGTTTCCGGTATATTTCAATCCGATCTCATTACTCCGGCACACACCCTATCCGCAAAAGGCGGACTCTTGCAAGCAAAGCCTGATAAAGATAGCATCTGCACTCGGGTTATGACCCGCTGCTAGGAGTAAAAGTATGTTTCCTGAAATTTCGACGATCCTGCTGTTTCTTTCAACAGCTTTTCTGCTCACCATTGCGCCCGGGCCTGACATAATCTATGTCGCCATGCGCGGCTTGGCACAAGGATGGCGAGCC
>DIYE01000327.1 GCA_002428885.1 Alphaproteobacteria bacterium UBA6062 | reverse complement strand
TAAACGGCCTCTCCCCCCTGATCCGCGCCCTCCTCGCCACCGGCCTCAACAACCGGGACATCCGCGCAGGCGCCCCCTACGACCTCATCACCGCCAACATCCTCGCCTGGCCTCTGGTGTCACTCGCCCCGGGAATTGCCGGAAGCCTGGCGAACAGCGGCACCCTGATCCTCTCCGGCCTGCTGGCAAAGCAGGAAGTAATGGTAAGGAATGCCTATCGGCTGCAGGGGCTATCTCTGGTGCGGCGGTATCGGGTTGGGGAATGGTGTACGTTGGTTTTGGAGGGGTGAGCTATGTCGGTATCTAGACAGCAGAGCGATAGCATCTTCTTGTAGAAAGATCTACTTCAGACTGTTTTATATCGCATTCCTTACTTGATAATATCATGTTGATTAAATACAATATTATACACGCATTTGTATTGTTTCATTGTTTTCTGATTGTGTTTATTCCTAGGAACAAGAACCAACAATAAAAAAGGATTGAAATGAAGTACGCAGGATTCTGGAGGCGGTTAGCGGCTTATATACTGGACACCCTTCCAATTGTTATAATTACAGCAGCTACTTTCTACTTCTTTCTAGGTTTTGATGTAACACTCAACACATATCTGGAAAACAATAGTGTAGAAAATAGAGTTAATTTTCTCCAAGAACGCAATATGATACGGGATTTATCTTTCTTGATATGGTTGCTTTATAGTATGGTGTTTGAAGCCTCTCCTCTTCAGGGGACAGTGGGTAAATTCATCTGCAATATCAAAGTCATTGATCAGAATGGGCACCGCTTAACCTACTTAAGGTCCTTCGGGCGAAATATTGCTAAAATACTCTCCTATTTAGTGCTATGCATTGGCTTTCTGTGGGCTGCCTTTTCAAAAAAGAAGCTCACTTGGCACGACAAGATTGCCAAGACATATGTAATCCTTAGATAGATATACATAGATAGTATTACCAAATCGATCCGTCAGCTTCACTTGACACCATCAGCCAAAATTCATATATAAGGCCCAAAGGATTGGGCATTTCCCGGTCGACAATAGGGTTCTGGAATTTCCGGGGCCCTTTTGTTTTTCAAGTGATCAGGGAAACCATTTCAAACCATCAATTTTTGGATTGATCAGATCATTTAACGCCTCATAAAACCTATTACGCAGTCCTCTGTCGGTTCGCAAAATTGAAAAAGGGCCTTTAGATTTTCTGATATCATGCTCGTGCAGAACGACCATATCATGGCCCCAGAAATCGAACTTGAGCTTTTGAAAAGCCGGGACGACGACATCAGCATAGTCCGCTTTGACCACCAGGCAAAATGACAGGCAGAAAATGGGAAAATTTTCATCGATACCATCAAGCCCATGATCTCCACTCTCGTCAGCAAATACAATAAAGTCTGAGAATTCAGACATATATAATGCTCCCTATTTCACCAATCCCTCCATCAGAATTTATGGTAGGCATTTGCAAAACAGAAAATCAACCATTTGAAGTATATCATTACAACAAAAATCGCTTATATAACCCTGAAAGAGACCGCGTTGGCGCTGCAAACAGCACCCAGACGATTACTATAGGCACTTAAGTGGAGGTAACACTCAGCACAACGACTATCTTCTAAACCGTCCCTCAAGTCGTGATTAGGAAACTATGTCCTAGCAACCTCCCCTCTTGTATTCTAACCAATTCCCTCCTAAACTCACCCTACTGCTCATGAACGGGCGGTTACGCTTGGTCGCGTAAAAATGCAAAGGATTCCCGCTAGGTCGGGTGTCTTTCCGAATACAATACCCGTACTAATAAATGGAGTAGCTCTCCGTTTATGGGAAATAGGCGAGGCATTTTTCACCTTTGTGTTTTATGCGACCAAACACCCGGCTCCAGCGAGGATTGGTGCCGGATACGCAACTTATAGCTTGGTCGCTAAAACACGAGGGACATTATGAAATATCTTGTAGTGATTTTTGCCTGCCTTCTTTCCCTGGCTACTCATGCCAAGGATTTTGCAGATAGTACGGAATTAAAGGGCGCTTTTGGCGTTCCGATTGAGAAGCCAATCAAGACAACGGATTGTGAGGATAAACAGTAGTGTGACAGGCAGGGCTGGTTTTCGGCCCTGCTTTCTTTGAAAGCGCGAGGCTTAAAGCCCAGACACGACAAACCCCTCCCCTGCCCAAGGACGGAGGAGTTTTTCTATTCACGGTGTTAAACAACAAAAACCATATCCGGGATGCGACGCATCGACCACTTGATACGGGTTGGTGTTAAGAGAAGGACTGGATGTTTCACATCACCGGATATGAAAGTCAGTTCTTGTTGTCGTTGCAGGCTTTTCGCCAGAACGCTCTGCCAGATGCGGCTTTTCCTTTTCAGCGCGCGCCCCATGCCTTGTGACTGCCTGAACCCTGTCAGGCCTTACATTCACCGACCACAGGGACAAAGGCTTAGGAAAGGTAAAAACCCTTCTGAAACGCTTTGATCTGAGGAAGAACGGATGGCGACGGTTGCCGATCGATGCCTATAGAACACCGGGATTTGTGCACGGGCGTTATTATAGCCATTTATGAGATTTTATGCAAGTATTATTCTTGTATATAGGGTAGGCAGGTTCGCTATCCTTGCGAATGTTCTTGCCAGTCCTGATAGGTCACGCCTTCTTTGGTTTTCAGGAAGATTTTCAGGGTTGTGTCGTTATCCTGGAAGGACAGCTCGATATCCTCAATGCCATACTTGACATAGGAACGCCCCTCCCCGTCGATCACCTCAACACGGGTTACGGTTTTTAGTTTGTCCTGCATGGGTCATCCTGTGAGTGTGTTTGGTGGCCTGTCTTTTGTGTTTCATAGCTCAGATTTTGTGCGAGAGCTATACTGAAGGGGCCTGTGTTGCGTTGGACCTTCTTGTTAACATAGTTAGCCTCAAGCGCCGGCGGTCGCATCCGCTCCCTTAGGCTTTTCGCCGCAGGGGCGGCGCTGGCGCAGTCGCGCCGTTCGGTCTGTCGTGACCGATATACTGTGAGGAAATGTTGCACCTCGCTACAGAGATCCTGATCGTAGTCGAGGCTTTGCAGCTTGGCTCCTGGTGTCATTATACAGTCTGAGTTTCGATCAGGAAGATTATCGCCAGGCTGAACAAAAACCCAATTCACGACCCATAACAACCATCCGAACGGCGCGACTGCGCCAGCGCCGCTACTGCGGCGAGAAGCCTAAGGGGACGGATGTCCCCGCCGGCGCTTGAGGCCAAACAAATAACAAGAACCCTCCACGCAACTCAGGCCCTCTCAGTACCCCGTCCCTTAAAAGATTTGCGATTGTTGCTCTTTAGGATTATGTCTTGGCCAGCATTTTTGAAACAAGGATTGTAACAGATGTCAGCGGATAATGCCTCTTTCGGCATGCCCGATCCGGAAACCAAGCAGAAGCTGGATAAGGCCGCCAAAATTATTACGGAAAGCCTGGATAAGGCTCTGCAGGACTGCCTGGAAGCCGGACTGGATCGGGAATATTTCAACGCCGGTGTGGTTGCAACCCTGATGCAGGCCATGGAAACCAGCCTCGGCGGCAGCGCCCAGGTGGCTGGTGCTTTGCAGGAAATGGCCCGTATGGCCGCCGAAAATGCCGAACGGGAAGCCCGGAACGCGAACTAGGGCCTATTTCGTTATTAATCTTTGAAAATATCCTCGATCGCCAATTTAAACAGGCGGGCGATCTTGAAGGCAAGGGGCAGGCTTGGATCATAACGCCCTTTTTCGATGGCATTGATGGTTTGCCGGGAGACGTCCAGCCGTGCTGCCAGTTCATTTTGAGACCATTTTCGATCGGCTCTGAGGGCAGGAAGACGGTTTTTCATGCGTGGCGAAACCAGGCGATGATCATACCTAAAACCCAGAAACCGGCCATCAGTGGCCAGACGGCAAACATGGACAGATTTGGAAAGCCGATATTTTCCAGAAAACCATAAGTGAAGGTTAGGCAGGCCGTTGCGACGAAAGAAAAGCCGATAGATTCGAGCTGCAGCTTCCGCTGGAATTCATCCAGTTTGCGAAGATGTTTCAAAACCACATAGCAGGTCACAAGACAGGGCAGCATGGGCAGCAAAGAAATTGCCGTTTTAGCCCAGAAAGGTTCAATTCCCTGTTTAAGAACGGTAAGGGATAAAATCAGAAATCCGCCATAGGCTAACAAACAAAGACCCATCTCCATCATATAGCGAAAAGGTTTCATAACATCTCCTATGTAAAGCTTCCTTTACAATATGGAGTATTGGCAAATGTGTCAAGGAAGCTTTACATTTTGATTCAAATAAAAGGCCGCGATATTATGCAGCCTCTTATAAGCCTCATAAGTCTGATGGTTTATCCAGCCGTTCAGATTTCCTGACGTCAGTAAGCTTTGCGACGCCATCCAACAAATCCCAATAATGCCATACCCGCACCATAAAGTGGTAAAGCTGCAGGTAGCGGAACAGTGCTAATTGTATCATAGCTACTAAAATCATGTACTGTCGCTCTACCAACACCTCGTTCACCGGAGTCAGTTTCATAAATGAGAGCTGCGATCATATCGTAGTTTGGATCTAATCCTTGTGTAGGATCCTCACCAAATATGAAAGGCGCTTCATGAAATACCTGAAAGTCAAAATTTAGTAGCTTAGGTCCGAAGTTAGAACTTGTCGCTTCATCAAAACGGAACTCAAAATAACTCTCGTGGCTTAACGGATATAGATTAAAAGTACCGGTCCCGTTCGCAGAAACCCCGTTCTTTGTCAGTGAAAAATCGACCAGGGCATCTTCATACCAATGCCAATCCGCGCCAAAATCTAGCGGTATGACCGAGGTGTCAATTTTCCATTCGGCTGTAAACGTTTCGCCGCCAAAATAGCTGTCAGAATCATCTATGGTGAATGTTGTTGAATAAACAGGTGCAGCATAAGACCATGAAGCTGCGACAGAAAATAAAAAACCGAAAACAACAACTCTAAAAAAACCGGACATACAACCCCCTATTGAAAAGTATCTTCTAATTTCCAATTGGTATTGCAGTTATTATTCTTTTTCAAGTTGTGTTTTTAAAATATAATGAGTTCTGCAGAAGAGGTAACGCCTACCCCTTCTGCAAAAATAAACAATTAATCCCGGGTATGGATCGGCAGGTCCAGGAGGGCGCGGCGGCGCAGCCATTGGCTGGGGCGGTAGCGTTCCTCACCTGTAATAGCTTGCAACTGTTCGAGGATCGTCAGGGTGTTGCGACTCCCCAGATAGTCGGCCAGTTCAACGGAGCCGTGCGGATAATTCAGGCCAAGTTTCATGCCTTTATCGATATCTTCGGGGGTGGCAACACCGATCTGGGCCATTTCGCAGCCGAGATTGGCGACCATGGCGCGGATCCGCTGGGCGACAAAACCCGGACAATCCTTGATGCGGGTTACGGCATTGGTGTTCTGCTGCAGCGCTGCAATAAAACTTTCAACAACCGCGTCATTGGCACCTGGCGCGGCCATAACTGTAGCATGGGCGTGGGTGCCGGTCAGGGCATCAATGGCCACCAGGCGTTTTGCATCAAGCCCCAGTCTTACGGCGAGGCTGGTGCAGTCTTCCCCGATCGGGGCGGCAAGGATCGGTGACTGGCCGTCATCGTCTTTCAGAACCGAAATCCCGAGATCCCTGAGCAGGGGTTCAAGGGCTGGGGCCGGTTCCGCCAGAACAACCTGCCGGGCAGGCTGAGCATTGACCTTGGCCGGTCCATCAGGCCGGATAATATTACCCTCGGCATCGTAATCATAGAAGCCGGCTTTGGTTTTCCGTCCCAGGCGTCCCGCTTCCATCATGCTTTCGTGCAAGGGGGCCGTGGACAGGCGCTTGTCCTGGAAATAGCCGTTATAGATGATCTGGCTGACCGGGAAATTAACGTCGATACCGGTGAGATCCATGAGTTCAAAAGGACCCATGCGAAAACCGCAAGAATCCCGCATAATCGCATCAACTTCATGAGGCTCAGCAATGCCTTCTGAAACAATTCGAAGCGCTTCGGTCGTATAGGCGCGGCCGCCCAGATTGACCAGGAAGCCCGGTGCGTCCTTTACAACAACCGGAACACGGCCCATACGCTTGCCGATCACTTCGAGGGCGCTGGTGGTCTCCGTGCTGGTATCAGTGCCGTTGATAACCTCTACCAGCTTCATTAACGGTACCGGGTTGAAGAAATGCAGACCGGCGACCCGGCCCCGATGGGTACAGGCGGAGGCAATGCTGGAAATCCGGATGCTGGAGGTGTTGGAAGCGATAATCGTATCTTCGCTGACCACCTCTTCGATCTGGCGGAAAACACTTTGCTTGATATCGATATTCTCGACAATGGCTTCCACGACGAGATCGCAGTCTTTCAGATCCTGGATGGATCCGGCGACACCAAGATTGGCAATGGCTTTCTCGCCGGCGTCCTCCTCCAGCCGTCCTTTGTCCACGGACCGCTGGATCATACCACCGATAAAGTCTTTTGCCGCCGCCGCCGCGCCGTCTGCGGTATCGAAAATCACGGCTTTCATACCGCCTGTGACGGAAACCTGCGCAATCCCGCGCCCCATGGCGCCTGCACCGACGACACCAACGGTAAGGCCTTCTTTGTTTGGATCGATACTCATTGGAAAGAAACTCCCGATTTTTTGCTCTTTTTGAGGGACCTGACGCCAGGGTACAGCCCTGATGTCACTGATTCTGGTTCCATCCGAACACAATATGAAAACTGCACCTTGATGGAAGTGAGGTGGCAACCTACATTAAAAGCGTGGTCGGCGCCATACCGGGCTGGCCTTCAGGCGCCAAATTTGGGCCATTTTCATACTCGCTCACCAGAGGAGATTGTGCCGTGTCACGTGTATCCATGTTTAACAGCCCGCTTTTACTGGGTTTTGACCATTTCGAGCATATGCTCGAACAGCTCGCCAAATCCGGCGGTGAAGGATACCCTCCTTATAATATCGAACAGGTCTCCGATTACCGGATTCGTATCAGTCTGGCTGTTGCCGGTTTTTTTGAAGACGACTTGCAGATAACGCTGGAACAAAATCAACTTATCATTCATGGTAAGCAGCAGGAAGATACCAGCCGCATCTATCTGCACCGGGGCATTGCCGCAAGACAGTTCCAGAAGAAATTTGTCCTCGCGGAAGGCATTCAGGTTACAGGTGCGGAAATGGACAATGGCTTGCTTCATATTGATCTGCTCTTGCCGGAACAGAAGAAAGATGTGACGCAGATTGAGATCAAGGGAAAAAGATCCCGGCGGGATCTAAAAACCATCGAGCAGTCCGAGGTCAGCGAATGACCCGATATCTTGATGCAACAGGAGTAGTGTGATGCAGTATCAGGAAGCAACCCTTCGCCAGTTGAGCCCCGCTGCTCTGGCTGTCCTGGGTTCCATGGAAATGGCCTATGTGAAGCGGATGGAAGAAGACGGATCCGTGACATACGGTATCTTCTCCGCCGATGGCCAGAAGCTGGGTGAGGAACAGAGCGCTGAAGTGGCACTGGTCATCGCCCGTCAGAATGACTTTGAAGCCTATCTTGTAAGCTAAGAGCTTGCGCTAGAGCGCATTTAATTCACCGTGATGATGGCGCTGTCTTTTATGAGGGTGCCATCCCGGTCGATGGTGATTTCCCCTCTGTAAAGACCCCGTTTCCAGCCGCTCCGCGGCTTTTTCTTTCCGATAAACGGTGTGTGCGTAATTTGGTGTTTTGGTCTTGGTTTTGCTTTATGGGAGGCCAGAATCTTGCCATCTGGATCCTTCAGAAGCAGAGTGACCTGATCCCCTTTCCGGCTGCCGATATAATAGGACCAGAAAAATAGGGCCGGCGCAGTGGGGTCCAGCACTTCTTTGGATCGTTTTCCACTTTCGAGATCCCGCCGCCCCATGGGTTTTGTTTCGGAAAAGCCGGTCGCCATAAAGCCGGTTGGCTGATAGGCAAGTTCCTGACGGGCTAGGTCAGTCCAGTAATTCTTGCGTGTTTCCCCGCAACCCTTTCCGGGCTCGTCTCCGGTAAACGGATCAATGCGTTTGTTCCGGTATCGCAGTTCGAAATGGATGTGGGGAAAATCCGTCAGTCCGGACATCCCCACATATCCGAGAATGTCACCACGTCTTACTCTCTGCCCTTTTCGAACGGTAAGTGAGTTTTTTTTGAGATGTCCGTAATATGTTTCCCAACCGCCGCCATGATTGATGATAACCGCATTGCCCAAACCTGTATTGATGATCGCTTGCATCTTTTCTGGGGCATAATCCTCAAAATACTGATCATTAATGCCATCCCGTAAATTGACAACCCGGCCCTCAGCGGCGGCAATCACCGGAACACCCCGGATCATGTCCGCGATGGTTTGAATACGAATATCTGTCCCTTGGTGTTTCTCGCGCGTCAGCGATCCGCACATGTAATCCGCAGCACCTTCGGACGGATCTGTATCCATGTAATGTTGGATAAAACAATCTTGTCCTAGAGTGCATTTGATCGGCAGATCGAGCTTTGGGGGGCGGGTTTTATTCTGTGAAAAGGCCGGTTCCGGGACAGCCAGAAAGAACAGAATTACGGCAAGAAGGCCATGGAAAATGTGGCGCTGTGGCATGATCCTTCCCGACCTCCCTTTTCCGGTCACACAATGCTATTCTGTCAACAGTAGCATGACGCCCTTAAAAATCTGTGTCCGTTCGCACAGAACGGGGCGCTGATCAGGCGGCGATACTGTCTTCGGTCAGGACAGCAAACAGGGCGTCTGCATTTTCGGTTCCCCTCAGGCGCTCGCAACGGGCAGAATCCCTTAACGTACGGGACACGCGAGCGAGCGCCTTGAGATGGTCGGCGCCGCCTTCTTCAGGGGCCAGCAAAACAAAGACAAGATCCACGGGCATGTCGTCCATGGCGTCGAAATCAACACCCGAATCAAGCCGCGCAAAGAAGCCGTGAATACGGTCCAGGGATGCCAGCTTGCCATGGGGAATGGCAATCCCCTGACCGACGCCGGTCGTGCCAAGGCGCTCCCGCTCGATCAGGACATTCAATATCTCTTTCTCGTCGCACCCGGTAGTGGCTGCGGCCCGGCGGGACAGTTCCTGCAGCGTCTGCTTCTTGCTGGACGCCTTGATATCGGCAAAAACCGTCTCCGGGCTGATAAGATCAGCTATTTCCATGGTCTCATGTCTTGTTGTGGTTCCTGGTCAGGATCTCGTGACTGAATACAGCCTTATGGCGGATTCAGCCAGCTTTTTCCGACTTGGGGTCAATCCAGCCGATATTGCCGTCGGCCCGCCGATAAACAACGTTCAGGCCCTTTGTTCCGGAATTCTGGAACATCATGGCCGGCAGGTTAGCCAGATCCATCCGCATGACCGCTTCTCCAACGGAGCAGTCGGGAATATCCTCGCTGCTTTCCGCAATAATAATCGGTTGCCATTCATCACTCACCGGTGCCTCGACTTCCGGCTCTTCCGGCTCCGGGGCTATGATATAGGATTGAGCGGCCATGGCTCTCTTGGCTTTGGCCCGTTCCTTACCGTGGTGATCCTTGAGGCGTCTTTTATATCTTCTGAGCTGTTTGTCAATGCGTTCTGCAGCGGCATCGAAGCAGGCATGGGCATCGGTGTGATCTGCGGATGCGGTAATATCAATCCCGGATCCGATATGGACACTGCACTCAATATGGAAATTATGGTTCCTGCGGCTAAGGGTAACCTGGGCATCGATGGCGTTGTTAAAATATTTCGAGACCCGTTCCTTCAGATTATCTTCAATATAGTCACTCAGGGCCTGTCCAACGTCGACTTGCTTACCTTTAACAATCACATGCATGTGCTGATCCAATTCTTCTAGTAAAACTCATCTCCGCCACAGGGTGTTAAATGTCCCTCATGGCGGTTACCATTTGTGTTTTTAAGAGCGGGTGTTCTGCACAGGTGGTTCCATTTTCTTAGCCCCTGTTCTCAAGTGGTGAGCAGTTTTTTCTGCCGTCTGCGTTCGACGGAAGACGGAATATTCAAGGCGTCCCGGTATTTTGCCACGGTGCGCCTGGCGATATCAATCCCTTCCTTTTTCATCAGCTCCACGATCTTGTCATCAGAAAGGATAGCGCCGGGCTTTTCGTCGTCAACAAGCTGCTTGAGCTTGTGTTTGACGGATTCTGCCGAATGGGCAATCCCTCCTTCTGTAGAATTGATGGCGGATGTGAAGAAATATTTAAGTTCAAAGACCCCCCTTGATGTTGCCAGATATTTATTGGCCGTCACCCGGCTGATGGTGCTCTCATGCATCTCGATAGCTTCTGCAATGGCTTTGAGATTCATGGGCTTCAGAAACTGGATACCCTGAGTAAAGAACATTTCCTGTTGCCGGACAAGTTCGGTTGCGACTTTAAGGATGGTATTGGCTCTCTGATCCAGGGATTTGACCAGCCAGTTCGCCGTGTTCAGACAATCTGAAATAAATTCCTTTTCCTGCTTTTTCAGGGACTTACTACTGATTTGGGCATGATAACGGTTGTTTACAAGTACTTTCGGCAAGGTCTCGTTATTCAGTTCGATATGCCAGCTTCCATCCCGGTTCCGGGACACGAAAACATCCGGAATCACCGTATCGGCCACGCTACTACCGAACTTGAGACCGGGCTTTGGATCCAGTTCCCGGATTTCGGCGATCATCTCGGTCATATCTTCCTGATCCACACCGCAGAGTGTCATCAATCCCCGGATATCACCGTTTGCCAGCCTTTCCAGATTGGACAGGAGCGCCTCCATGGCAGGGTCGAATCTGTTTTTTTCTTTCAGTTGCAAAGCAAGGCATTCCGCAAGATCCCGGGCAAAGACACCGGCCGGCTCAAAGCCTTTCAGAAGCTCGAGAGTTTCCTCAACCAATGTGACGTCGCAACCCAGTGACCGGCTGACCTCTTCACAGTCGCCGGTGAAATAGCCGGCATCACTGACAAGATCGATCAGGAAGGCGGCGATGAATTTTTGCGAGGCGGAGAGCGGTAGCATATTCAGCTGTGCCGTCAGGTGATCCTGCAGGGAAAGGTCATCGCTTAATGTTTGTTCCAGACTGTAATCAGATCCTGAATAGCCGCCGCTGGACGTGGTGGCTGCCAGGTAACCGGTATCGGTTGCATCGCTGCCGATGGCGATATCCGGAGCGTCAGGTCCGCTGTCGTTATTATAGAGATTGTCATAGTCCGTATCGAGCGGACTGTCCGTTGTTTCCGGAAGGGGCGTGGCGTCTCCCAGGGACAAATCATCAAGAGCGCCGGTATCACCGCCTTCCTCGCCAAATCCTTCGGCATCGGCAGCGACCGTTTCAGCGGGCAGGTCGGGATTAAGATCGGTATCGCCGCGTTCCAGCAGCGGGTTTTTTTCCAGCTCCTGTTCGACAAAGGCGGCAAGATCCAGATTGGACAGTTGCAACAGCTTGATGGCCTGTTGCAATTGCGGAGTCATGACGAGTTTCTGACTCTGCCGGATATCCAGTCTGGGCGTTAAAGCCATTGTCTCTCCTGATCCCTTCCGCTCTGATACCGCTATCCGGACAGATCAGAGATTAAAGCGATCTCCCAAATAAACGCGTCTTACACTTTCGTCGGCGACGATCTCCGACGGATTTCCTTCCTTTATGACATGGCCATCGTTAAGAATGTATGCCCGATCAATAATTTCCAGTGTTTCCCGGACATTATGTTCGGTAATCAAAACGCCGATGCCCCGATCCTTCAGGTGAGAGATAAGATCACGGATATCGCCGACAGCGATCGGATCAATCCCGGCAAAAGGTTCGTCGAGCATGATATAGTTAGGCTTTCCGGCGAGGGCACGGGCAATTTCTACCCGCCGCCGTTCACCGCCGGACAGGGCAATGGCCGGTGTTCGCCGCAAATGGGAAATGGAAAATTCAGCCAGCAATTCTTCCAGCATATTTTCCCGCTTGGTCCGGATCGGCTCGATCAGTTCCAGAACCGAGCGGATGTTTTGCTCTACGGTCATTCCCCGAAAAATAGAGGCTTCCT
>DIYE01000032.1 GCA_002428885.1 Alphaproteobacteria bacterium UBA6062 | reverse complement strand
GAATCTCCTTTTCCGATTCCAGCCATTTCCGGGCTTCGGGGAATCCCCCGAGCTCATCAATGAGGCCTGTTTTCACGGCAACCAGTCCGATCTGCACGCCGCCATTGGCCAGCAGTTCTGCCTTATCCCGTGAAATAGGTCGCCTGCTGGCAACCATATCAACGAACCATTCATGGGTTGCTGACACCATATCCTGCAGATTCTCACGACCTTCCGGGCTGAGCGGCTTGAACGGAGATGGTTCCCCTTTGAGTTTCCCTGATGTAATGGAACTGGCGGAAACGCCCAGCTTTTCCATCAGTTTTGAAAACTCGGTGAGCTGGACAATGACCCCGATGGAGCCTGTGATGGAGCTCTCCCCTGCAAAGATACGATCACCGGCCAGAGCCGTCATATAGCCGCCGGACGCGCCTACGGTTCCTATCACGGCAACAACCGGTTTCTTTGCCGCAACCCGGCGCAAGGACTTGTATAGCCGTTCACTGGCATAGGTGGAGCCACCCGGGCTGTTGATATAAACCACCAGGGCCTTGGCGCTTTTGTCTTTGGCAATGTCTTCGATCGCTTGTTGCCGTCGGTCATCTTCGACAATGACCGAATTGATATCCAGGCGGGCAACATGATCGCCGGGATCTGTATCAATGATCCGGGCAACGCCAATGCCGATGGCAACCAGAACGGCAACAATGGCGGCGCTCCGCCAAAAAAACAGGCGCCGCTTCAAGCGGCGCCTGTCAATAAGTGCATCGGTATCAATGGTCACGGGACCCTCTTAAGACAGTTATCATGATCCATTCCGATCCTTATGCCGTTATTCTTTCTCTTCTTCACCTTCATTGGCTTTGCGCATGGCAGCACCAAGAATGTCACCAAGGGAAGCACCGGCGTCAGAGGAACCGTATTGAGCAACGGCTTCTTTTTCTTCCGCAACTTCTTTTGCCTTGATGGACAGAGTGACTTTCCGTGTTTTGTTGTCGATGGACGTGATCTTTGCATCGATCTTGTCACCAACAGCAAACCGGTCCGGACGCTGCTCTGCGCGGTCACGGCTGAGGTCACCCTTACGGATGAAGCCGGTTACGCCTTCGGAGATTTCAACATCAACACCTGCATCCTGGGTTGCTGTTACCGTACAGGTGACAACAGCGCCTTTTTTCAGCTCATTGGCACCGGCGAACGGATCTTCGCTCATCTGCTTGATGCCGAGGCTGATGCGTTCTTTCTCGATGTCGATATCCAGAACCTTGGCGGAAACTTCGTCCCCCTTCTTATATTCCTGGATGGCTTTTTCGCCCGGCTCGCTCCAGTCGATGTCGGACATGTGGACCATGCCGTCAACGTCATTTTCAAGGCCGATGAACAGACCAAACTCGGTGATGTTCTTAACTTCGCCATTGATGACGGTGCCGACCGGAATGGTTTCGGCAAAGCGTTCCCAAGGATTATCCAGGCACTGCTTCAGACCCAGGCTGATGCGGCGGCGGGATTCGTCCACTTCGAGAACCATAACCTCCACTTCCTGGCTGGTGGAAACGATTTTGCCAGGGTGAACATTTTTCTTGGTCCAGCTCATTTCGGAGACGTGAACCAGGCCTTCAACACCCGGCTCCAGTTCGACAAAGGCACCATAGTCGGTGATATTTGTCACGCGACCGGTGAATTTGGCGCTCAGCGGGTATTTGGCTTCCAGGCTGTCCCACGGATCTGTCTGCAGCTGTTTCATGCCAAGGCTGATGCGCTGGGTGTCTTTGTTCAGGCGGATAACCTGAACCTTGACGGTTTCACCGATGGTGAGCGCTTCAGACGGATGGTTGACGCGGCGCCAGGCAATGTCTGTGACATGCAGCAGGCCGTCAACACCGCCGAGGTCAACGAACGCACCGTAATCGGTGATGTTCTTGACGACACCTTCCAGTGTCTGACCTTCTTCCAGAGTACCGATAAGTTCGGCCCGGGCTTCCGCACGGCTTTCTTCCAGAACGGCGCGGCGGGAAACAACGATATTACCGCGGCGACGGTCCATTTTCAGGATCTGGAAAGGCTGCGGAATACCGCGGAGCGGTGCAATATCGCGAACCGGACGTACATCCACCTGGCTGCCCGGCAGGAAGGCCACGGCGCCGGAAAGATCAACGGTGAAACCACCTTTGACACGGCCGAAGATAACCCCATCAACACGCTCATTGGCGGCAAAGGCAACTTCGAGTTTTTCCCAGGCTTCTTCACGGCGGGCTTTGTCACGGGACAGAACAGCTTCACCGGCTGAGTTTTCGATGCGTTCCAGGAACACTTCTACAGTGTCACCCGGTTTCAGATCAGATTCCTGACCAGGTGCTGCAAATTCCTTCAGCGGAATGCGGCCCTCTGATTTCAGTCCGACATCAATGATAGCCAGGTCTTTTTCGATATTGACGACAGTACCTTTGATGACAGTGCCTTCCAGGCTGTTGCTGGTCCCGTAGGACTCTTCCAGCATGGCTGCGAAATCTTCAACAGCCGGCATGCCTTCTTCGGCAGGAATAGTATTAGCCATATTTGAATTTCCTTTTTGGATCCCTATCAGGCCATACCGGTCTTCCGGCGGATCCATGGCCCCTTGTTTTCCAGTTTATCAGTCGCACGCTTGGAAAACGCGTTATCTTTGTTCCTGCGTGGGCGGAACGCTTTACAATTGGCTTAGCCGGACTGTGCGGAGACTGTCTCCTCAATAATCCGGCAGGCAGCCGCAAGTGCCGCTTCTATATCCAATTTTGTCGTATCAAGCAAGTGTGCATCTTCAGCCTGCACGAGAGGGGCCGAGTTGCGACCCTGATCTCGTGCATCCCGTTGCTTCAGGTCGGCAAGGATATCCTCCGGGGAAACATCCTCTCCCTTGCTTTTCAGTTCTTCAAAGCGCCGCTTTGCCCGGGTCTCGGCACTGGCTGTTACAAACAGCTTTACCTCGGCTTCCGGGCAGACGACAGTGCCGATATCCCGGCCGTCCAACACCGCACCGGGCTTTTGGTTGGCGATATTCCTCTGGTAATCGAGAAGGGCCGCCCGGACGTCCTGATTTGCCGCGACAACAGACGCGGCATTGCCGGTTTCCTCTTTTCGCAGTTCAGGATCTTCGAGGGAGATTTCCGAAACACTTTGGGCTGCCTTGAGCGCTGCCTCTTGATCATTCGGATCCTGACCGCGGCGCAGAACCAGAAGGCCGACCGCCCGGTAAAGAGCGCCCGTATCCAGATAAACCAGCCCGTATTGAGAGGCGATTCGCCTGGCGAGTGTTCCTTTGCCGGCAGCAACCGGACCATCCACGGCAATGATCATCCGCTTTTTCCTTTGCGGATGTCGGCGCCCAGGCTGTTCATCAGATTTGTAAAGCCCGGGAAGCTGGTCTCCATGACGGAGCCGTCATCCACGGTAACCGGCTCTTCCGACCCCATGCCCAGGACCAGGAACGACATGGCGATCCGGTGGTCCAGTTCCGTGACCACGGTTGCCCCGCCTTTGGGGGGAACAGCCCGGCCATGGATAATCAGGCCGTCTTCTTTCTCTTCCAGATTGACGCCGCAGGCTTTCAGGCCCTCCGCCATAACGGCGATCCGGTCGCTCTCCTTGACCCGCAGCTCCTCAAGGCCCAGCATGGTGGTCGTGCCATGGGCAAAAGCGGCTGCGACAAACAGGACAGGATATTCATCGATCATGGAAATGGCCCGCTCCGGCGGGACCGTGATGCCTTTCAGCAAAGACCCCTTGATGCGAATATCGCCGACCTGTTCGCCGGCTTCGGTCCTGAGATTGCTGATGGTGATATCAGCACCCATATCGGCCAGTGTTTCAAACAGGCCGTCGCGCAGCGGATTGAGGCCGACATTCTCGATGGTGATGTCAGAGCCCGGCAGGATGGCGGCTGCAACAGCCGGAAAAGCGGCTGAGGAAGGATCGGCGGGCACGGTGACATCCGCCCCTTTCATCTCCTGCTGCCCCGGCAGTTTAATGACGCGGCTTCCATCTTGCCGGTGTTCAACGTCAACAGAGACGCCAAAATG
>DIYE01000145.1:5620-9000 GCA_002428885.1 Alphaproteobacteria bacterium UBA6062 | reverse complement strand
GGACTGGCATCTGGTGCATTATGGCGAGCGGGCGAAAGGCGGGGCCGGTCTTGTCTATGTGGAAATGACCTGCGTCAGCCCGGAAGGCCGGATCACACCTGGTTGCCCGGGCCTCTATACGGATGAGCAGACGGCGGCCTGGAAGCGGGTGACGGATTTTGTCCACGGGGAGACGGATGCAAAAATCTGTGTGCAGCTTGGTCATTCCGGACCCAAGGGATCCACGCAACTGGGTTGGGAAGACATGGATGCACCACTGAAAGACGGCAACTGGCCGCTGCTTGGCGCATCAGAGATTGCCTGGTCCGACAGCAATCAGACCCCGAAAGCCATGACTCGGGCGGATATGGATCTGGTGCGGGATCAGTTTGTTGCCGCAGCCCGGCGAGCCGAAGAAGCCGGTTTCGATATGCTGGAAATCCACTGTGCGCACGGCTATCTGCTGTCTTCTTTTATAACGCCGCTGACCAACCGGCGAGAGGATGACTATGGTGGTTCCCTTGAGAACCGTCTTCGCTATCCGCTGGAGATTTTTCAAGCCGTCCGGGAGGTCTGGCCGGGTGAAAAGCCGATTTCAGTGAGGATTTCCGCTAATGACTGGGTTGGCGATGCGGGTATAACACCGGAAGAAGCGGTTAAAATCGCCGGATATCTTAAAAAGGCTGGCGTGGATATCTGTGATGTATCAGCCGGGCAGACATCCATACAGGCTAAGCCGGTCTATGGCCGCATGTTCCAGACACCGTTTTCGGACCGGATCCGGAACGAAGCCCATATGGCAACCATGGCGGTCGGCAATATTTATGAGCCGGATCACGTGAATTCCATCCTGCTTGCCGGCCGGGCTGATCTGGTTTGCCTGGCCCGTCCTCATCTGTCCAATCCCTACTGGACCCTGCATGCAGCGGCCGGTCTCGGGGATGAGCAAACAGAATGGCCCGACCCCTACGGTCCCGGTGCCGATCAGATGAAACGGCTTGCCGAGCGCGGTGAAACCGTTGGTATGAAAGTCTGACCCATGGCGGAACTCTCTGGAAAACATGTTCTGGTGACCGGTGGCGGAACAGGAGTAGGCAGGGAAATCGCCCTGCGCCTGGCAAAGGAAGGTGCCCGGGTGACCATCACCGGGCGGCGGCAGTATCCGCTGGATGAGGTGGCTTCCGAACAGGACGCCATTTCCGGTATAGCCGCCGATGTTACGGATCTGAGTTCTCTGAATGCCATGGTCCGGCAGGCAACGGAGGATAAGGGCGATATATCAATCACGATAGCCAATGCGGGCTCAGCCGAGAGTGTTCCCTTTGGCAAAATGACGGCTGCTGACTGGCAGGCGGCGCTGGCTATTAATCTGACCGGCGTTTTTAATACCTATCAGGCAACTGTGCCGGCGATGGAAAAAGCGGGCTGGGGGCGTCTGATCTCCGTTGCATCAACGGCTGGATTGAAAGGCTATTCCTATGTCTCCGCCTATTGCGCCGCCAAACATGGTGTGATCGGCCTGACCCGATCCCTGGCGCTGGAGCTGGCCCGCAAAGGCATTACCGTAAATGCCGTCTGCCCCGGCTTTACCGAAACCCCCATGCTGGAGCGGTCGGTTGACAACATCATGGAGAAAACCGGCATGGACCGGGAGGCGGCGCGTAAAGCGCTCAGTTCCACCAACCCCATGGGGCGGTTTATTCAGCCTGAAGAGATTGCCGGGACCATTCTGTGGCTTTGCCGGAAAAGCGCCGGGTCCGTCACCGGACAGGCCATCTCGGTCTCGGGGGGCGAAGTATGATTGATATGAGCTCAGATGTCTTTCCAGCCGAAGATGCACCGGCGTCCGAAAAGCACCGGCTTCGCCTTTGGCTCCGGTTATTGAAGATCTCCCGGGCTATTGAATCGGAACTTCGGGAGCGTCTCAGGGTCCATTTCAAATCCACCCTGCCCCGGTTTGATGTGATGGCGGCACTCTATCGCCAGAAGGGCGGGCTTAAAATGAGTGAGCTTTCCTCTGCCCTGATGGTGTCCAACGGCAATGTAACGGGCATTATCGAACGGCTGGTTGGTGAGGAGCTGGTGGAAAGAACCCCGATCCCCAACGACCGTCGCGCCATGCGGGTCCGGTTGACGGAGAAGGGTCGACAGGATTTTGCCCATATGGCGCGGGTTCACCAAAGCTGGATCAACGAGCTTTTGCAGGATATCGGCCCGGAAGAGGCAGAGCAGGTCGGAACCCTGCTGGATATCAATTTGACGACAAACCGCGGGACAAGAAGCGGCGGAGGAACAACAGAATGACCGAGATGGCAGGACTGAAACCCCAGCATTTTCTGTGGGAAATGGCCGGAGAAACGGCGGTGATCCGGCTCAATAATCCGGACCGGAAAAATCCGCTGACCTTTGAAAGCTATGCAGAGCTTAGGGACACCTTCCGGGAGTTGCTCTATGCGGAGGATGTGAAAGCGGTTGTTTTTCTGCCGAACGGCGGCAATTTTTGCTCCGGCGGGGATGTGCATGACATTATCGGACCGCTGACGAAAATGGATATGAGTGGGCTTCTGAACTTTACCCGGATGACCGGGGATCTGGTCAAAGCCATGATCCATTGCGGCAAACCGATTATCTCTGCCGTGGACGGCGTTGCTGTGGGGGCTGGTGCCATTATCACCATGGCTTCCGACATGCGGATTGCTACACCGGAAGCTAAAACGGCCTTTTTGTTCACCCGGGTTGGTCTTGCAGGATGTGATATGGGCGCCTGCGCCATGCTGCCGCGTATCATTGGTCAGGGCCGGGCCGCTGACCTTCTGTATACGGGCCGGGCCATGAGCGCCGACGAAGGGGAACGCTGGGGATATTATAGTCGCCTGGTGTCCGCCGGGGATCTGGAGGCGACGGCTATGGATATGGCCTCAAAAATTGCCGCCGGGCCAAACTTTGCCCATTCCATTACCAAGACCCAGCTTAATCACGAATGGTCCATGAGCCTGGATCAGGCCATTGAGGCAGAAGCACAGGCCCAGGCCATCTGTATGCAGACCCAGGATTTCCATCGCGCCTATCATGCCTTTGTCGCGAGGGAAAAACCGGTTTTTGAAGGGAACTGATCATGGCAGACAGAAGCTTTCTGAACTGGCCGTTTTTTGAAGATCATCACCGCAAATTGGCGGAGGAACTGGAAAGCTGGTGCGAAAAAAACCTGCCGGTGGATCATTCAGACGTGGATACGGCCTGTAAAAGCCTCGTAGTGATGCTGGGAGAGGCGGGTTTCCTGACCTATTCGGCCATTGATCCGGATAAGCCGAAACCGCTGGATGTGCGGTCTCTGTGCCTGATCCGCGAAACACTTGCCCGCCATGACGGGCTTGCAGATTTTGCCTTTGCCATGCAGGGGT
>DIYE01000145.1:0-5549 GCA_002428885.1 Alphaproteobacteria bacterium UBA6062 | reverse complement strand
CATGCAGGGGCTGGGCACCGGGACCATCAGCCTGTTTGGGAGTGACGAGCAGAAACAATGGCTGCACAGCACCCGGTCCGGCAAGGCGATTTCCGCTTTTGCCCTGTCGGAGCCACGATCCGGCTCCGATGTCGCAAATATGGATATGACGGCGGAGCAGGATGGCGATCATTATGTCCTGAACGGTGAGAAGACCTGGATTTCCAACGGCGGTATTGCCGATCTTTATTGTGTTTTTGCCCGGACCGGCGAGGCGCTGGGTGCGCGCGGTATCTCTGCCTTCCTGGTTCCCGCTGAAACACCGGGGCTTGGCATTAAGGAACGGCTGCATGTGATTGCACCGCATCCGCTCGCCACACTGTCTTTCGAGGATGTCAGGCTACCGGCAAGCAGTCTGATCGGTGAAGCAGGACAGGGTTTTAAACAATCCATGTCGGTTCTCGATGTGTTTCGTTCAACTGTGGGGGCGGCTGCGCTGGGCTTTGCCCGCCGGGCTCTGGATGAAGCCGTGAACAGGGTCCAGAACCGGGAGCTGTTCGGTGCCCCGCTTTTTGATTTGCAGATGGTACAGGGCCATATCGCTGAAATGGCGCTGGATGTGGATGCGGCGGCCCTGCTGGTTTACCGGGCCGCCTGGACCAAGGACAGCGGTGCTGACCGGGTTACCCGGGAGGCGGCGATGGCCAAGCTCTATGCGACGGATAAAGCGCAGGAGGTCATCGACAAGGCGGTGCAGCTGCACGGTGGTGACGGTGTGCGCAGCGGATCTGTGGTTGAAGGCCTGTATAGGGAGATACGGGCGCTTCGGATTTATGAAGGGGCATCTGACGTACAGAAAGTCGTTATTGCCCGACAGGCATTGAACAACGCCTGACAAAAATTAAGCGCGGGATGGGCGCTTGAAGTGGAGGGAATATGCTGGGACCGACAGCCCATATCGATACCTTTACCCGGGATAATCTGCCGGCAGAGGATCTGTGGCCGGAGATCAATCTGGGAGTGATCCCTTATCCGGAGCATCTGAATGCGGGTGTTGAGCTGACAGACCGGATGGTGGAGCGCGGCTTTGGGGATCATACTGCCCTTATCGGCAATGGTCGCCGCCGGACATACAAGGAACTGTCCGACTGGACCAACCGTCTTGCTCATGCGCTGGTCGAGGATTACGACGTCAAGCCGGGCAACCGGGTGCTGATCCGCTCCGCCAATAACCCGGCCATGGTGGCTTGCTGGCTGGCAGCGACAAAGGCGGGCGCGGTTGTGGTCAATACCATGCCCATGCTGCGCTCCGGTGAGCTGTCCAAGATTGTCGACAAGGGTGAGATCGGTCTCGCGCTTTGCGATACCCGGCTTATGGATGAGCTGGTGGCTTGCGCCAAGAACAGCAGGTTTCTTGAAAAAGTCGTGGGATTTGACGGCACCGCGAATTTTGATGCAGAGCTGGATCGTGTTGCCCTTAACAAGCCCGTGCGGTTCGAGGCCGTTAAAACCGGCCGGGATGATGTGGCGCTTCTCGGCTTTACCTCCGGAACCACCGGAGAGCCGAAAGCCACCATGCATTTTCACCGGGATCTGCTGATCATCGCTGATGGTTATGCGAAAGAAGTGCTGGGCGTAACACCGGATGATATTTTTGTAGGATCCCCGCCGCTGGCCTTTACGTTCGGTCTTGGCGGTCTGGCTATTTTTCCGCTGCGCTTCGGGGCGGCAGCCACATTGCTTGAAAAAGCCGCACCGCCGGACATGATCGAGATTATCGAAACCTATAAGGCAACCATCTGCTTCACCGCACCGACGGCGTACCGGGTCATGATGCAGGCGATGGATGACGGGGCGGATCTTAGTTCTTTGCGGGCGGCTGTGTCAGCGGGGGAAACTTTGCCTGCCCCCGTTTATGATGAATGGCTGGAGAAAACCGGCAAACCGATGCTGGACGGGATCGGCTCGACGGAGCTTCTGCATATTTTTATCTCCAACCGTTTCGGCGATTCCCGGGCTGCCTGTACGGGTAAACCCGTTTCCGGCTATGAGGCGATGATCGTTGATGAAGATATGAAAGAGGTGCCGACGGGTGAGGTTGGTCGTCTCGCGGTTCGGGGACCAACCGGCTGCCGGTATCTGGCGGATGATCGCCAGAAAAGCTATGTGAGGAACGGCTGGAACCTGACGGGCGATTCTTTCACCATGGATGAGGAAGGTTATTTCCATTTTGCAGCCCGGTCCGATGATATGATTATATCCGCCGGTTATAACATTGCCGGACCTGAGGTGGAGGCGGCCCTGCTGGCCCATGAAGCGGTTTCCGAATGCGCTGTGATTGGCGTGCCGGATGAGGAGCGGGGGCAGATCGTCGAAGCCCATATCGTTCTGAATGAGGGTTTTGAAGAAAATGCGGCGCAGAAAAAACTGCTGCAGGATCATGTAAAAGCGACTCTAGCACCGTACAAATATCCGCGTTCCGTGGTATTCGATAAAGACCTTCCCAAAACACAGACGGGAAAAATTCAAAGATTTCGGTTGCGTGAAGGACAGGCGTGACTGCAATCTAGGGTCCTGACCCCAGGTATGTCATAAAAATGCATGCTCAATAATAAGGCCGTTTCGGGAGAAGTAATGTAAAGAACGGCGCTGTCCAAACTGACAAGGGAGAGAGTTACGATGAAGATAAAGCGTATTTTAACGGCAGGTTTGATGGGCCTGTCCATGGGTCTGGCGGCAACAGCCTCTGCCGAGCCGGTCAAGGTCGGTATGATTACAACCCTGTCCGGCGGTGGTTCCGGGCTTGGTATTGATGTTCGGGACGGTTTCATGCTGGCGGTCAAGCAGGCCGGCAACAAGGACCTGTCCGTTGTGGTCGAGGATGATGCCCGCAAGCCGGCGCTCGCTGTGCAGATTGCCGATAAAATGATCCAGAGCGAAAAGGTCGATATCCTGACCGGTATCATCTGGTCAAATCTGGCGATGGCGGTTGTACCGGGTGCCGTAGCCCAGGGTAAGATCTACATATCTCCCAATGCCGGACCGTCTCAGCTGGCGGGCAGAGGCTGTCATCCCAACTATTTCAATGCTTCTTTCCAGAATGACATTCTGCCGGAAGGCATGGGAGCCTACGCCAATAAAGTTGGCCTGAAAAAAACCTTTATCATGGCGCCGAATTATCCGGCGGGCCGCGATGTTCTTAACGGTTACAAGCGTTTCTATAAAGGCGAACTGGCTTCTGAAACCTATACCAAACTGGGTCAGACTGATTATGCGGCAGAGATTGCCCAGATCCGGGCGTCCGGCGCGGATAGTGTCTTTGTCTTCCTGCCGGGCGGCATGGGCATTGCCTTTATGAAGCAGTATGCCCAGTCCGGTGTGAGCATTCCGGTGATGGGACCGGCCTTCTCCTTTGACCAAGGTATCCTGAAAGCGGTCGGTCAGGCTGCAGTTGGTGCGAAAAACGCTTCGCACTGGTCAAAAGATCTCGACTTCCCGGGCAACAAGCCGTTCGTGGAAGCCTTCGAAAAAGAATATGGCCGTCTGCCATCTCTCTATGCTGTCCAGGGTTTTGATACAGCCAGCCTGATCCTGTCTGCCATGAAGAAAGCCAGCATCAAGGATACAGATGCTTTCCGGGCAGCGCTCAAGGAAGCTGACTTTGACTCGCCGCGCGGCAAGCTGAAATTCGGCAACAACCAGCATCTCATCCAGACCATCTATGTGCGTGAGGTCATCAAGGAAGGGGATATCTATACCAACAAGACTGAAGGCATCGCCCTGGAGAACCACCAGGACAGCTACGCTGCCAAATGTAAAATGTAAGCCTTCCCGTAGGCTTAAGGAGGCGCGTGTGTTGTGTCGCGCCTCCCTTTTTATGGAATTCCCTTCTATCAGGTCTGAACTAGTATGACGTCCGCACTCTTTATCGAGCAGTTGCTCAACGGCCTGCAATTCGGGGTGATGCTGTTTTTGATGGCAGCAGGTCTGACCCTTGTTTTCGGGGTCATGGGCCTTATCAACCTCGCCCATGGTGCTTTATATATGGTGGGCGCCTTTGCCTGTGCCGCTGTTGCCAATGCTACAGGATCTTTCTGGCTTGGGCTGGTTGCGAGTATTGCTGCTGCGGCGGCAGCCGGGGCTATCGTTGAAATCGTCGTCATCCGTCGTCTTTATTCACGGGATCATCTGGATCAGGTTCTGGCAACCTTCGCCCTGATCCTGATTTTTTCCGAAGGGACCCGTTGGCTTTTCGGATCTTTCCCATTGTTTTTGAACGTTCCCGAACTGCTGTCCGGGCCGATTATGCTCCCGGGCGGGCTTCAATATCCTCTGTATCGCCTGGCCATCATTATCGTCGGCGGTGCGATCGCGGTCGGCCTTTATCTGCTGATTGCCAAGACCCGTTTGGGTATTCGTATCCGGGCCGGGGAATCAGACCGGGCGATGATTGCCGCCCTCGGGATTGATATCAGGCTGCTCTATACCGTTGTTTTTGCCTTGGGGGCGGCGCTGGCCGGATTCGCCGGGGCGCTAGTCGGGGCCATTCAGTCCGTTCAGGTTGGAATGGGGGAACCGGTTCTTATCCTGGCTTTTGTGGTGATTGTGATCGGCGGTATCGGCTCCATCAAGGGGGCGCTGGTCGGCGCCATCCTGGTGGGTATTGTGGATACCATGGGGCGCTTCCTGCTCCCCTCTTTTTTTCAGATCTTCCTGGATAATGTGCAGGCCAATACGGTTGGTTCCGCCCTCGCTTCCATGTTGATTTATATCCTGATGGCCATTGTCCTGATTGTGAAGCCGAGAGGTTTGTTCCCCGCCCATGGTTAAGATAACACGAGAAACCGGGTTCAATACCGTCCTGGCCCTTGGCCTTCTGCTCGTCCCGTTCATTGCGAGCGCTATGGATGAGCCGTTCGGTATCACCCTGGCGACCCGGGTCGCCGTCCTGGCTCTGGCCGGTGTCGGGCTTAACCTGGCACTGGGGCTTGGTGGTCTTGTCTCCTTCGGTCATGCTGCCTTTTTCGGACTTGGCGGATATGTGGCCGGGATCCTGGCGCATCATGCCCTGAATTATGATCCGATTATGCTGGAGCCGTTTGAAATTAACGGAACGACCCAGATGCTGATCATCTGGCCTCTCGCCTTGTTAGTTAGTGGCCTGGCAGCGCTTCTCATCGGCTTTTTCAGCCTGAGAACCAGCGGTGTCTATTTTATTATGATCACCCTGGCTTTTGCCCAGATGATCTATTATTTCGCCATTTCCTGGCCGGCTTACGGCGGAGAAGACGGGCTTCCCATTTATGTCCGGAACCAGTTTCCGGGTGTCAATACCATGGACCCCATCAGCTTCTTCCTGATTGCCTATGGGGTCCTGTTGTTAGCCATCCTGCTGGTTCATACTCTCAAGAATTCGCGCTTTGGCGCGGCGTTGCAGGCGGCGAGACAGAATGACGAAAGATTGTCATCGGTGGGGATTGCGCCGTTCAATATCCGTCTGGTCGCTTTTGTTGTTTCGGCAATGATTACGGGTCTTGCCGGGGCATTGCAGGCGGATCTGCTGAGATTTG
>DIYE01000310.1 GCA_002428885.1 Alphaproteobacteria bacterium UBA6062 | reverse complement strand
CGGTTGGCATTCTGTTTAATCTGGCTAATGTCTGAATAGGACTGATCCCCGACCTGGTGACGCAGCAGCAGGAGATCACAAAAGCCAATCATCGCGGTCAGCAGATTATTAAAGTCATGGGCAATACCGCCGGCCAACTGACCAACGGCCTGCATTTTCTGACTCTGTGCAAATTGGACTTCAAGCTGACGCTGGGCAGACGTATCGATAATATGGATCAGCAGACTATCGGCCTTACCATCCGGTCCGGCAACCGCACTGATATAAAAGTTGGCAACCCGTTCCCCATCGATAAGTTTCATTTCCACGGGTTTCAAAGCAAGATCACTGGCGGAGGCTTCCGAGATTTTATCTCTCAAGGCCTGATGATCCTGCTCCATAACCAGTTCGGTTACATGGCTGCCGATGACATTATCGACAACCGTATCCGTCATGACCCGAAAAGCCGGGTTTCCTTCCACAACAGTTCCGTTGGCATCCAGCAGGACGATCCCGATCGGTGCGGCTTCAAAGAACCGTCGGAAGTGAAGCTCAGCACTTTCAACCCGTTCCCGCCATAACTGTTCCTGAAGAAGTTCGCGAACCACGCTGCGAGACCCGATCACCTGTCCGTTCTCGTCCCGTGCCAGAGTCTGGGTGATATGCACCGGCAGGACAGTCCCGTCCCGGCGACGAAGCTGAAGCTCCCCTTCATAGCGGTGTCCGGTATCTGACAGGTTGTCCATAAGATTAAGCTGGCGATCATCTCCTTTGACAATAATATCGGAGAAATCGATATTTCCTTCAGAAAGCTCTCGCTGATGATAGCCGAGCCAGTCTGCCAGGATACGGTTTACAAACTGAATGCGTCCCCGTTCATCCAGAGAGTAAAAACCAACCGGCGCATTATTGAAATACTCCGACAGCTTTTCTCGTTCACTTCGTTCTACTTCTTCAATTTTATGCTGCGTTGTGGTTTCCGCTACATACCAGATCAGGCAGTCAGGGATCGCCTTGATCGGGTGTGCAAGAACGGCAAGCCAGTGCCCGTCCATGGTTTTCATTTCCACGCGGATCCCGACCTGATCACCTTTATTGGCGGCATTCAGAAGAGACTTAAGCTGTTCCCGGGCGGCAATATTATCATCCATGACCTCCAGCAGGGTTTTATTGCCGTTCCTTTTGTCCAGGCGCATCACATCGAAATAGGCATCATTGGCCAGGACAAACGCGCCATCCTTGGTCGTTACCAGGCGACCTTCCGGACTGGCAGCAACAAATTCCGCAATCAGATCCAGATCGCCGGAAGCGGCCCGTCGCAGACCATAAAAAATCAGATACCAAAGCCCGATACCCATGGCCGCCAGGACCATGGCACTAAGGATCATCAGATTAATGAAACTGAGTTCCTGTCCCAAAATGGCTGCAATAACGATCAGGGTTGCCACCAGGAAATAAGCCGCCGCCAGCTGGCGCGCGTCCACCCCTAAGAAAAATCGTCTATCTCTTACACGTCCAGGCTTGTAAACCGGTCCCATACTCAAGACCTCTACTTCATTCTTTTCAGTTTCAATACATACCCGATCACCTCCGCAACAGCGCGGAAATGTTCGAAAGGAATCTGCTCATCAATATCGCAGGATGCGTGAAGCGCCCTGGCCAAAGGCGGATTTTCCACGATAGGGATTTCATTTTCGTTAGCAATTTCACGAATTTTCAGCGCAATGTTATCCGTTCCCATTGCAAGAACCACCGGTGCAGCATCTTCTTCCTGCTTATATCGCAAGGCAACCGCATAATGGGTCGGGTTGGTAATCACCACATCTGCAGCCGGAACCGCCTGCATCATACGCTGGCGGGAGCGTTGCATCCTCAAAGAGCGCAGCCGGGACTTGATCATCGGATCTCCCTCAGACTGCTTGTTTTCGTCTTTGATCTCCTGCTTGGTCATGCGGAGTTCTTTATTGTGGTTATAGCGCTGATACATAAAATCGAGGCCGGCAATCGCTCCCATAACCGCAGCCACCCCTAACAGTAAACTTAACAGTTGCTCCTGAAGCAGATTGAGAATGCCCGAAATCTCGTATGTCATGACAAGCGGCAGTTCTTTCATTTCAGGAAGAACCAGCAAGAAAGCGACCGTACCGACCAGGGTGATTTTTAGAATCCCTTTTAAGAATTCAGTTATTGATTTAAGCGAAAAAAGCCTCTTAACACCCTGGAATAAAGATATTTTATTCAAGCTCGGTTTAATTCTCTCTGCAGAAAATACAGGGCGATGTTGAATAATTGCACCGCTTAAACCGGCCAGCATCAGAATACCCAGAACCGGCGCCACGACATAGATAACCGCCCAACCAAGGTCACTGAAAATCCGGCGCAGATTAAGACCTTCCAACGCTATGTTGTGGGGCTGCTCGACAAATTTATAAAGATCAAACGCCAGTCCCTGTCCAAGGCCGGCAATAAAAAACACCACAACCACGGTAATACCGATGGTCATAAACCAGTGACCGACCTCCTGAGATTTGGCGACCTGTCCCTTTTTATGGGCGTCCTCCAGTTTCTTCGCGGTCGGTTCCTCGGTTTTTTGCGACTCGTCCTGATCATCAGCCATGGATCATTCTCCAAGAAAACGGATCAGCGTTTCCTCATAATAGGTCAGGAACCACATGATACTCGCACCGACCGTAATGGAAAAGACTCCGAATGCCAGGGCAATCTGCAGCGGCATAGCGACAAAGAAAATCTGAACCTGCGGCATCAATCGGTTAATCAGGCCAACACCAAAGTAAAATGTCAGGCCATATACCAGAAAAGGAGCAGAAATCTGAAAGCCCAGTTTAAAACTTCCGGCGACAAACCCCGTCACCAGCTCCGATAGATCCCCAAAAGGGGCGAGTTCACCCACAGGAAACAGGGTATAGCTGGCATAGGTTCCCTGTATGAACAGGTGATGCAAGTCCGTCACGAAGATCATGGTCATCGCCATGATTGTCA
>DIYE01000015.1 GCA_002428885.1 Alphaproteobacteria bacterium UBA6062 | reverse complement strand
GCCTGACCCGCCAGCGGGGCTGGATCGCGACCGTTCAGATCCGCAGCCCGGCCATAGGCCTCTGCCGATTTATCAAACTGACCAAGGGTTCCATATACTTGTCCCAGCCGCATCAAGCCACCAAAGTCGGGGGTTTCTGTCATGCGATCTGCAAGACGGGCAACCATGTTCTGAACCATTTGCTGACGGTCCGCCTCACTCATACTGGCCGCCGCTTCCATATCCTGCCGGCTGGGTCCGGGGCGAGTTGGGGTTGGTGCCGGTTCGCTTTTACTAGCCAGCAAAGCCGCTACATTTCGGTCGGTTTTTTCGGCAAGCTCGGTAATCCGCCCTCTCAGGATTCGCATATACGGGGCCGCGGGATCGCTTTCCTCAAAAAGAGCAATCCAGGCATTCAAGGCTTTCTCTTCCTCACCGTTCTGGGCATCTTTCAGAGCAAGATAGTAACGGGCACCGGCATGGGTCGGGTCCAGATCATACGCTGCCTGGAACGCATCTGCCGCCTTATCGGAAACACGACCATCCGCGTGGAAATAGAAATTTTCACCGGCTCCCACATAGAGATCGACATCACCGGGCGTAATTTTTGTTGCCTGCAGGAAGGTATTCGCCGCTTCTTCATATCGTTCCATACGAGATAGCGTCCGGGCCAGCAGAATCCAACCATCCACATTGTCGGGATTTTCCTGCAGCCTTTCTGCAAGACGCTTAACCAGATTCCCCAGATCCCGGCCGGCCAGATCCCGTTTCTCCTGAGCGATATTTCGCTCAGAAAGCGGTTTAGAGTCCAGATCAGGTGACCCCAGATAACCATAGAGGGCAAAAGAGAAGATCGGCACAGCCAGTAGCAAAAGAATGGCGAGAACCGGCATACGGCCACCTTGATGACGATCCTTGGCCTCTTCAGCCCTGGCGGCGCGCAGCATGCGGCGTTGAATTTCAATACGGGTCGGGTCGGCTTCCTGCTCGCTCAAAACACCTCGAGCAATATCACTGTCCAGCTCTTTAAGCTGCTGGCGATAGACGGCTAACCCCCCTTCGTTACGACCAACACTGATCGATTTACGCGATAGAAGCGGATAACCCAGCAGAAACAGGGCAGGCAGGCACAATAAAGACAGAACAAGCCAGGTCACGTCTTATCCTTTTCATCATCTGCCAGCAGTTTTTCAAGATCGGCTTTTTCTTCCGCCGACAGCGGTGCCGGACCACCCTGTCCGACTGCGGGTGCAGCACGGCGCCGCAAAAACAGGATTGTGGCAATGGCAGCAAACACAAACACCACCAGCGGTCCCAGCCACAGGATCAGGGTCCGCATCTTGAAAGGCGGGTTCAGCAATACCCAGTCACCGTAACGGACGACCAGAAAATCCCGAACCTGATCATCGCTGTCACCCGCGGCGACCCGCTCCCGGACGACGGCCCTCAGATCCTTGGCAAGATCCGCATTGCTGTCCATGATCGACTGGTTCTGGCAGACCAGACAGCGAATACCGTCAGCAATATCCCTGGCCCGTTTTTCCTCTGCAGGGTCCGGCAGACGCTCTTCCACAAAAACCGCACCGGCACTGAAGGCCAGAAAAAAACTGCCCAACAGGAGCAGGATCGGCAGGATCAATCGCGTCCGAAACATCAGCTATCTGAGCCCTGAATACGCGGTAAAATCCGGGTTTTCAGATCTTTTTCCGTGATCGGCCCAATGATCTTGTCAATGATGGTTCCATCCGGCCCCATGATAAAGGTTTCAGGAACGCCATAGACACCAAAGTTAATCCCCACGCGTCCGTTCAGATCCATCCCTGTCCGGCTATAAGGGTCACCATGCTTGCCAAGCCATTTGGCCGCCGCATCAGGTTTGTCCTTATAATTGAGTCCGAAAATCTCAACCTTGCCGCCTTTGCTCAGCTCCATGAGCGTTGGATGTTCTACCATGCAGGCAACACACCAGGACGCAAAAACATTCAGCAATGTAATCTTACCGCCTTTCACATGGGCGGTTTCCAGGCCGGGACCATAGTCCGGGACAGGATCCAGTTTGAATTCGGGGGCCGGTTTACTGACCAGTTCCGATGGAATTTCCTTCGGGTTCAGAAAAAACAGGGCATAAGCCATAACAGCGGCTATAACCGCAAAAGTCAGGACGGGTGCGAGAAATCCAAGACGCATGATCTATACTCCTGCTACCGGGCTTTGGGCGACCGGCATCGCTTTTTTCTTGCGCGCCGCTCCGACCCGGAACCGGCGATCACTGAGACTGAATGCTCCGCCGATAAACATCACGATGGACCCGATCCAGATCCAGGAAATAAAGGGTTTGTGGTAAATCCGGGTGGCAAAGCCGCCTTTTCCGTCTTCTTCACCAACCACCGCATAAAGATCGGCTGACAACATGGGCCAGATGGCCGCCTCTGTTGTTTCCATGGGAGGTGTTGTGTAAACCCTTTGCTCCGGAGTAAGCTGAACAACTTCATCGCCGTCCTTGAAAACCGTGAAACTGCCTTGCAGATAATCATAGTTCGGACCTTTAAGCTCTTCGGCGCCGTCAAAGCGGAATTCATATCCGCCGACGGTGACACTTTCTCCCGGTCGCATGACACCTAGACGTTCACTTTGCCAGGCTTCCGATGCTGTGATACCAAGAACCACCATGGCAACGCCTATATGAGCCAGAGTCATACCATGAGCACTGCGCGGCAGGTTTTTGAGCCGGCTCCAGCTTTTGGCAAGGGGAATGCGGAACAGCTTGATCCGATCAGCCCACTCCACAAGCGATCCAACCAGCAGCCAGGCAAACAAAGCCATCCCCGCATAAGCCAGGATCGGCGCCTCCTCCGCCAGCCACCAACTTATGCCCATAATGACAAGAGCCGAAAATGCCGCCAGTTTCAAACGAGACAGAGCGCCTTTCAGGTCGCCGCGCTTCCAGGGCAGCAGAGGCCCCACCGCAATCGCGATAACCAACGGTATGGCAAGTGGCAGGAAGGTCGAATTAAAGAAAGGCGGGCCGACGGAGACCTTAGCGCCGCTGACCGCATCGAGGAAAATCGGATACAGGGTTCCCAGCAAAACGGTAGCGGTTGCCGTAGACAGCAAAAGGTTATTCAGAACAAGAGCCCCTTCCCGGCTAATCGGTGCGAACAAACCACCGCCTTTCATGGCAGGTGCCCTTAGACCGTAGAGCAGCAAAGAGCCGCCAATCACCACAATCAGGAAGCCCAGGATAAAAACCCCGCGCGCCGGATCGGTTGCAAAAGCATGAACAGAATTGAGAACACCGGACCGCACAAGGAATGTCCCCAGCAGCGAAAAACTGAAGGCAATAATGGCCAGCAGAATGGTCCAGTTCTTCAGGGTATCCCGTTTCTCGACAACGATCGCAGAATGCAGGAGTGCTGTCGCCACCAGCCAGGGCATAAAAGAAGCATTTTCGACCGGGTCCCAGAACCACCAGCCGCCCCAGCCCAGCTCATAATAAGCCCACCACGAACCCAACGCGATCCCAATGGTGAGAAACCCCCAGGCAGCCAGTGTCCAGGGGCGTACCCACCGGGCCCAGGCCGGATCAACTTTGCCCTCGATCAGCGCCGCAATAGCAAAGGAAAAAGTGATGGAGAGCCCCACATATCCCAGATACAGGAAGGGCGGATGAAAAGCGAGGCCGGGATCCTGCAACAAAGGATTGAGGCCTTTACCATCAAACGGTGCAGGATCAATCCGCTCGAACGGATTGGAGGTGAACAGGACAAATAACAGAAAACCGACACCGATCAGCCCCTGTATGGCCAAAACCCGGGCTTTCAAACTTCCAGGCAGGTTACGGCCAAACGCGGCCACAGCAAAACCGAACAACGCCAAAATCCAGACCCAGAGAAGAAGTGATCCTTCATGATTGCCCCAGACACCGCTGATTTTATACAGCATGGGTTTCAGGGAATGAGAGTTTTTCACCACATTCAGAACGGAGAAATCACTGCTGACATAGGCCACCGTAAGCGCAATAAAAGCAACCGTTGTCGCCAGGAACTGCACAAGGGATGCCGAGCTTGCAAAATTCATCAGGGACGCATTTTGCCGGTACGCCCCCACCAGCGGTACAATGCCCTGAAGTAACGCAACAAAAAGCGCAAGAACAAGGGAAAACTGTCCGATTTCAGCTGTCATCAGTCAGACGCCTCTGCTTCTTTGCCGTCCTGCCAGTGACCGGCTTCTTTCAGGCTTTCGGCAACTTCCGGCGGCATATAGTTTTCGTCATGCTTGGCCAGAACGTTGCTTGCAATAAAGACACCGTTCTCATCCATCCGGCCTTCCGTCACAACCCCCTGTCCTTCCCGAAACAGATCGGGGACAAGACCGCGAAAGCGCACCGGGACGGTTTCCGCAAGGTCAGTGACCACAAAGCGGATTTCAACACCGTCCTTAACCACACTGCCTTCAGCCACCAGGCCACCCAGGCGAAACGTTCTACCGGCCGGTATGGGGTTTTCCGCAAGATCCGACGGGCTTCGGAAAAAAACAAGGCTGTCTTCAAAAGACATCAGCACCAGGGCGGCGGCCAATCCAAGAACAGACATGCCTGCCAGGACAAAATATAAACGACGACGCTTGCGGGTCATGGCGTAGCATTCTCCCTTTTCGCCGGACGCCTGCGACGGGCCCTGCGATCCTGTTCAAGCGGTTTAAGCGTCCGTTCAATCCGGCGCAACCGGCGAAAACTCAGGACAACAAGAAAAGCAAGGATCAGAAAGGAAATCCCATAGGACGGCCAGATAAAGGCGCCATATCCGCCCATATTCAAAAATTCTTCCATAATCCTAACCTGCCTTATTCCGTTTAAGGCTTCTCTAACTCAATATGCCAATATATTCGCTTAATCCGAAAGTTCCATCTTTAGCCGCCCTGAATGCGTCACAATGCCGCGAGACATCGGTTTTCAAGGGGTTATCCTATTCCTGAAGCGCATTGACCTGCATAATTCTCAAACGCCGGTCCAGTATCTCCGCTTTGACCCGGACAATAAAAATCGTCGTGAACAGGCTAAGATAAGCCACGCCCATCACCAAAAGCGGCGTCAGGATGGAACTGTGGATCTTCGGCCCCTCCATGGTTGCCACACTGGCTGGCTGATGCAGGGTATTCCACCAATCCACAGAAAATTTGATAATCGGGATATTGATCGCGCCGACCAGAACCAGAATAGCCGCCGCTTTTGCGGCTTTGGACTGATCATCAAAACTTTCCCAGACGGCCATATAACCGAGATATAGGAAAAACAGGATCAGCATGCTGGTCAGGCGGGCATCCCAGACCCAGTAGGTTCCCCACATGGGCTGCCCCCACAAGGATCCGGTCACCAGTGCCAGAAAGGTGAAGCAGGCTCCGATCGGTGCCGCCGCCTTACCGGACAGATCCGCAACGGGATGTTTCCAGATCCAGCCAACGGCCGCTGACACCGCCATCATGGTATACACCCCCATGGACATCCAGGCCGCCGGAACATGCACAAACATGATCCGAACGGTATCGCCCTGCTGATAATCTTCCGGCGAGACAAAAAGGGCCAGATACAAACCCGTCCCCAGCAGAATAACCGTCAGTCCGGCCGCCCACGGGAAAATCGCCGACACCAGTCGCAAAAACCGGGTCGGGTTGGCAAATCTGTGCAGATCAACCGCCATACTTTACTCCTTGCCTGCAAGGCGCCTCCCAAGAACGCCTTTTGCATGTCTCTGGTTATATCATTCCCGTTCTGCTTATTCCACGGCCAGTCTGAGCGCTGCCGCTGCCGCTATCGGGCACAGAACCAGAGCCCCTAGTGACAGGCCTGACAATAGCAGAAGATGCGGTGCT